>NZ_JBEPEL010000055.1:0-49157 GCF_040300825.1 Streptomyces sp. NPDC000229 | reverse complement strand
CACCTCGGTTCTCTCACCTCCGGGCGGGGGCTCGCCGCCCCCGGGGTGGTGGGGCGCCCTTCCCGTACGCGCCTGGACCCTTCCCGTACCCGCCTGCGCCCGCGAGCCGGCGGGCGCCGTCAGGGGCGCGGTAGGGCCTACGGCTCGAACTTGTAGCCGAGTCCGCGGACGGTGACCAGGTAGCGCGGGGCGCCCGGGTCGGGTTCGATCTTGGCGCGGAGGCGCTTGACGTGGACGTCGAGGGTCTTGGTGTCGCCGACGTAGTCCGCGCCCCACACCCGGTCGATCAGCTGCATACGGGTCAGCACCCGGCCCGCGTTGCGCAGCAGCATCTCCAGCAGGTCGAACTCCTTCAGCGGCAGGTCGACCTTGCCGCCCGCCACCGTGACGACGTGGCGGTCCACGTCCATCCGGACCGGCCCGGCCTCCAGGGCCGCCGGGGCGACCTCCTCCGGTTCGCCGCGGCGGCGCAGCACCGCGCGGATGCGGGCGACGAGCTCGCGGGACGAGAAGGGCTTCGTGACGTAGTCGTCGGCTCCTATCTCCAGTCCCACGACCTTGTCGATCTCGCTGTCCTTGGCGGTCACCATGATGACCGGGACGTTCGACCGGCCGCGCAGCTGGCGGCAGACCTCGGTGCCGGGCAGACCGGGCAGCATGAGGTCGAGCAGGACGAGGTCGGCGCCGTTGCGCTCGAACTCATCCAGCCCCTCGGGCCCGGTGGTCGCCACGGCGACCTCGAAGCCTTCCTTGCGGAGCATGTAGGACAGGGCGTCGCTGAAGGATTCCTCATCCTCGACGACGAGCACTCGGGTCACGGAAGGACCTCCGGGGCTGTGAGCGGTTCGGTGGTGGTGTGGTCGTGGTGGGACCGGGAAGAGCGGTCCCGTCCGGCGCCGGCCTCGGGGAGCCGGAGGGTGAAGGTGGAGCCCTGACCCTCGGTGCTCCACACGGTGACCTCCCCGCCGTGGGAGGCGGCCACGTGCTTGACGATGGCGAGGCCCAGCCCCGTACCGCCGGTGGCGCGGGAGCGGGCGGGGTCGACACGGTAGAAGCGCTCGAAGATGCGCTCCTTGTCCTTGTCGGGGATGCCTATGCCCTGGTCGGTGACGGCTATCTCGATCAAGTCGCCGCCGGGCGCGGTGACGCGGCGGGCGGCGATGCCGACCCGGGTGTGGGCCGGGGAGTAGTTCACGGCGTTCTCGACGAGGTTGCCCAGGGCGGCGGCGAGCTGGCCGCGGTGTCCCCAGACGTGCAGGTCGGCGGTGCCTCCGGCGGCCATGGTGATCTGTTTGGTGGAGGCGGGCTGCCGGGAGCGGTCGATGGCCTCGGCGACGAGCTCGTCGACCCGGACGGGCTCGGCGTCGTCCAGCGGGTCGTCGTTCTGCACCCGGGAGAGGTCGATGAGCTCCTGGACGAGGTTGGTGAGCCGGGTGGCCTCTATCTGCATCCGCCCGGCGAAGCGCATGACGGCCTCGGGGTCGTCGGAGGCGTCCATGACGGCCTCGGAGAGCAGGGACAGGGCGCCGACGGGCGTCTTGAGTTCATGGCTGACGTTGGCGACGAAGTCGCGTCGTACGGCTTCTATACGGCGGGCCTCGGTGAGGTCCTCGACCAGGAGCAGGACGAGGCGGGAGCCGAGGGGGGCGACACGGGCGGAGACGGCGAGGGCCTCGCCGCGGCCGGTGCCGCGCCGGGGGAGGTCCAGCTCCACCTGCCGTATCTCGCCGTCGCGGCGGGTGTCGCGGGCCATGTGGAGCATGGGCTCGACGGCGAGCTTGCCGCCGCGGACGAGCCCGAGCGCGTACGCCGCGGAGCTGGCCTTGACGACGGAGTCGCTCTCGTCGAGGACGACCGCGGAGGAGCGCAGCACGGAAAGGACCGTGTCCACGCCGGGCGGCAGTACCGCGTCCGTGTGGAGGGAGGTCCGGGTGGGTCTCGCCTGGTCGCGCTCGCTCCAGCGGAACGCCAGCATGGCGATCACGCCGGTGCACGCTCCGGCGATCGCGGCCAATGCGGCGACCGCCGCGTTCACGTCCATGCGTCCAGGTTATGCGGGGCCGCGGACACTCTCCCAGCCATCGGGGGGCGTGCTCGAACAGTCGTCGCCCAGAGTTCACCGAGGGGAAAGTGACGGTTCACTTGAGAGGGAGGCCCCGGACTTTTTGGACTCGGACCGTGGGAGCGTAGGGGCCCGAGCCCACCCGGACCCCTGAGGTTCGCACTGAGAGAGGGACATCCATGCGGGACGCGTACCACGAGGAACTGGACTCGATCGGCGAGGGCCTGGTCGAAATGGCCCGGCTGGTCGGGTCGGCGGTCGGGCGCGCCACGACGGCGATGCTCGACGCGGATCTGAAGCTGGCGGAGGCCGTGATCGCGGCCGACCAGAAGGTCGACGACCTTCAGCACGACCTGGAGGCCCGGGCGATAGCCCTGCTGGCGCGCCAGCAGCCCGTCGCGACCGATCTGCGCATCGTGGTGACCTCGCTGCGGATGAGCGCGGACCTGGAGCGCTCCGGTGACCTGGCCCAGCACGTCGCCAAGCTGGCCCGGCTGCGCTTCCCGGACCACGCCGTGCCGCGTGACCTGCACGCCACGATCCTGGAGATGGGGCAGCTGGCGCAGCGCCTGATGGCGAAGGCGGCGGAGGTCATCATCACCAAGGACGTCGACCTGGCGCTCCAGCTGGAGCACGACGACGACGAGATGGACCGCCTGCACCGCACGCTGTTCCAGCACCTGATGGACGACCGCTGGAAGCACGGCATCGAGACGGCGGTCGACGTCACCCTGCTGGGCCGTTACTACGAGCGCTTCGCCGACCACGCGGTCTCGGTCGCCAAGCGCGTCGTCTACCTGGTGACGGGCGAGCATGCCGACGAGCTCCAGCAGGCGGAGGCACCGGTCGAGGGCGCCTGACGGGGCGGACCGGAGGGCAGCCCTCCGCGCGGCCCTGGGCCTGCGGGGCAGCGCGCGGGGCGCCCGCCGGGGGTGTCGCACGTCTGTGCGCCGTTGATGCGCCCTGCCGCGCGGGCATGCAATGGGGAGAGGCGACGTACGCCTTGGAACGTACGCCTTCGAGGAGGGACCCATGGCAGATACGCCCATGACCGACCCCGAGCTGGAAGTGCACGTCGAAGTGCTCCGCCCGCCCGTGCTGGGTGCGTGCGGCTGCGGCTCCGGCTGCGGCTGCGGCTGCCAGTCGGGCGCACCGTGCCAGTGCGGCGGCTGCTGCGGCTGACCCGCCGGGCGTTTCACCGAGGGCCCCGTCCAGGTACTGGACGGGGCCCTTCGGCGTTCAGCGACGTGCTTACTTCGTGCCCTGGGTTTCGACCGCCCGGTTTTCAGCGGGTCAGAGAGGAGCTCACCGCGACTGCCCGCGGACTGGCGGTCGTTGCTGGTCGTGTCGGTCGTTGGTGGTTGACGCCGGAGGTTCCACGGAGGTTCCAGGGTCCGGCCCGGCTCGGGCCGGACCTGCTGCTGTCCCCGGCGGCGGGTCGCTGACGTCAACGATCCCGCCAGCGGCCAAAACCGGCGACCGCGCCGCACCCGGATTGCCTTTTCGACTCCGCCACCAAACGGCTTCGTAATCCAGTGAGGCGGAGATCAGGCGATCCAGCCCTGCGTACCGCAGGCATTCGCTGTCGCGCTCGTCCAGCAAGCGGGAGTGCTCGGAGACTCAGCGATTCGGCGGACTCCATCCGTTACCCGTTTGCCCTGGTTGAGCTGTCGGGTGGGATAGATCCTGCCAGAGTGTAGGTGATCTCGACCGGGGGTGGCGCGTGCCCCTGACCGCACCCTCGGTTCTGCGCCGCCTTCGCGGCGGGAAACCTGTGCGCAGAGGGGCCGGGCCCGTCCGATTGCGGTCTACATCCAGGAAAGGCGACCTTCATGGATCTGGAAGTGCATTTCCGGCGTATTTCCGTGAGTAAGATCTCCGATCCCGGCAGCAATGCCGAGGTCGAGTTCACACTCGCGGCCAACGGCCAGACGCAGAAGTTCGTGAACAACGATCTACCCGTCGGCATCACTCCCATCAACCGCACCTTCCTGGTACGCGTCCCACCGACATCCACCCTGAACATCGCTGTCGGAGGGGTGGAGAAGGACGTCAGCAGCGCTGACGATGCGCTTCCCGGCTTCATCCGACGATTCGGTGCGGCTGACAACTTCGGCATGGGCGTCCACTCCATTCCGGCGAGCAACACCCACATGACCTACCTCATGGACTTCGAAGTCCGGCCGGCGCCCGGCCTGCTCACCACCCTCACCGGTACCGCGACCCTGACCACCACGGACGACCGCGCCCGCGGCCCGTTCACCACCCCCATCGCCGTGGAGCTGTTCTTCAACGACCCACGCACCGAAGTCAGCATCAGCTCCATTCCTCCCGTCACGGTGCAAACTGGCAACGGCCCGGTAACCGTCACCCACACGGGAGGAGGCAACGGCACCTTCGACAAGAACACAGGCACCATGCGCCTGCCGGCCGGCCTCCACTTTGACCTTCCGTTTCCTGCCAGTGACTCGACTTTGTCGCTGACGCTCACTACGGGAAGGGCCGGAGGACTGATCGGGACACCGCTGAATCGCACTACTGGTGGCATCCGACTCGTCGGCGCCGCCACCTTCACGGGAGGCACACTCGCCGGGAAGGAAGGCACGCTCGCCCTCGATGGCGAACTTACAGAGCTTCCGTAACCGCGAACGGCCGGCGGCGGTGAAGGCCCGTCCGACCTGAACTGCGGGTCGCCGGGCGGGACTCTCCTGGCGCAGACGTCTCAAGGAGGGGGAACCCGGCGTGAGTCCGCCCTACATGACATCGACGTCGACAGCGGCACCCTGCACGTGGTGCAGCGACTCGAGCTGAGCCTGAGCAAGGCCGTGTGCGCACCCCCGAAGAGCGGAAAGCTGCGTGAGATGCCTCTGCCCGACCCCGCGGCGGAGGCCCTGCAGGAGCACATCAAGCGGCTCCCGCCGGGGGGATCAAGCCCGTGGATGCGGGCGAACGGCCAGGCGGTGACCCGGCGGCTCATCTTCACGGGCCCGAACGGTGGGCGTCTGGCGTACGTCGCTGGACGAGAACGCGTCCGTGCTTCTGGACGCCGGGGAGAGCATCAAGACCCTCGCGGAGTACCTGGGGCATTCCGACCCCGGCCTGACTCTGCGGGTGTACGCGCACCTCGTGCCGAGCAGCCGGGACCGGGCTCGGAAAGCTCTCGGCGGGGCACTCAGGCCGCAAGACCCTACGGGCTGGACATGAAAATGCCTCCCACCTGCGCTGTTTGCGCAGGTGGGAGGCATGATCACCAACTCTACTTCTTCTTGCCCTGGTTCTTGACCGCCTCGATGGCCGCCTTGGCGGCCTCGGGGTCCAGGTAGGTGCCGCCCGGCTTGAGCGGCTTGAAGTCGGCGTCCAGCTCGTAGACCAGCGGGATGCCCGTGGGGATGTTCAGGCCCGCGATGTCGGCGTCGGAGATGCCGTCCAGGTGCTTGACCAGGGCGCGGAGGCTGTTGCCGTGGGCGGCGACGAGGACCGTGCGGCCGGTCAGGAGGTCGGGGACGATGCCGTCGTACCAGTACGGCAGCATGCGGACGACGACGTCCTTGAGGCACTCGGTGCGGGGGCGGAGCTCCGGCGGGATGGTGGCGTACCGCGCGTCGCCCGCCTGGGAGAACTCGTTGTCGTCGGCGAGGACCGGCGGCGGGGTGTCGTAGGAACGGCGCCACAGCATGAACTGCTCCTCGCCGAACTCGGCGAGCGTCTGCGCCTTGTCCTTGCCCTGCAGCGCGCCGTAGTGCCGCTCGTTCAGGCGCCAGGAGCGGTGGACCGGGATCCAGTGGCGGTCGGCGGCCTCCAGGGCGAGCTGCGCGGTGCGGATGGCGCGCTTCTGGAGGGAGGTGTGCAGCACGTCGGGGAGCAGACCGGCGTCCTTGAGCAGCTCACCGCCGCGGACAGCCTCCTTCTCGCCCTTCTCGGTGAGGTTGACGTCCACCCAGCCGGTGAACAGGTTCTTCGCGTTCCATTCGCTCTCGCCGTGGCGGAGGAGGATCAGCTTGTACGGTGCGTCGGCCATGCGTACGAGATTAATGGACGGCGATGACGCTTGACGGCTCGCGTCAATTGAGTGGCCGCCCGGAAACAGCGCCTCGTAATGTGCGATCGCCGGGTCAGCCGCTTACGGGGGGTATGTATGTCCATCACCACGCTCAAACGGGCGGCCAGGGAGAGCGTTTCGGGCCTGCCGCGCGCGTTCTGGTGGCTGTGGGCGAGCACGCTGATCAACCGGCTCGGCGCCTTCGTCGCGACCTTCATGGCGCTGTACCTCACCCTGGACCGCGGCTATTCGGCTTCGTACGCGGGTCTCGTCGCCTCCCTCCACGGGCTCGGCGGCGTCATGTCGTCGCTCGGCGCGGGGGTGATGACCGACCGGCTCGGCCGGCGTCCCACGATGCTGATCGCCCAGGTGTCGACGGCCCTCTCCGTCGCCGTGCTCGGCTTCATGGAGCATCCGGTCGCCATCGCCGCGGTCGCCTTCGTGGTCGGCGCCGCCTCGAGCGCCTCGCGGCCCGCCGTGCAGGCGATGATGGCGGACATCGTCCGGCCCGAGGACCGGGTGCGGGCGTTCTCGCTCAACTACTGGGCGATCAACCTCGGCTTCGCCATCTCGGCGGCGGGCGCCGGTTTCATCGCCGAGTACAGCTATCTCGCCGGCTTCCTCGGCGAGGCCGTGCTGACCCTGCTCTGCGCGGTGCTCGTCTTCGTCAAGATCCCCGAGTCCCGTCCCCTCCAGGTCCCCTCCGCCACCGGCAAGGCGGTGGTGCCGGAGGCCGGGCTGGGGAGCGTGCTGCGCGACGGGCGGTTCATGGGCGTGGTGGGCCTCTCCTTCCTCATCTCGCTGATCTTCCAGCAGGGGTACGTGGGCCTGCCGGTGGCCATGGGCACGGACGGGTTCGGCGCCGCGGACTTCGGACTGGCGATGGCGGTGAACGGCGTGCTGATAGTGGCGCTGCAGATCCCGGTCACCCGGTACATCGAGCACCGCGACCCGCGCCGGCTGCTGATCGTCTCCTCGCTGCTGGCCGGGTACGGCTTCGGCCTCACCGCCTTCGCCGGGTCGGTCGCCGTCTACGCGCTGACCGTCTGCGTCTGGACGCTCGCCGAGATCGTCAACGCCCCGACGCAGACGGGCCTGGTGGTGCGGCTCTCCCCGGTTCACGGCCGTGGCCGCTACCAGGGCGTGTACACGATGTCGTGGTCGGTCGCCGCGCTGATCGCCCCGCTGATGTCCGGGTGGGTGATCGACCGGTTCGGCGCGGAGTGGCTGTGGGGGGCGTGCGCGGTCCTCGGCACGGTGGCCGGGCTCGGCTACTGGCTGCTGATGCGGAACCTGCCGGAGGAGAAGGAGGAGGAGCCGGTCGTCACGGCCCCCTCTCCTCAGGCGGCGGTCACCGCCTGAGGAGGGCGCGCCGGCCGCGGGGTGCGGTGACCATGCCATGAGGCTCAGAGGGACGGCGGCGCGCGTTACGTGGCCGGACGGGTCAGGTGGCTGAACGCGTCCAGGTTGCGGGTGGACTCGCCGCGCGAGACGCGCCAGGCGTACTCCTTGCGGATCGCCGTCGCGAAACCCAGTTCCAGAAGCGTGTTGAACGCCCCGTCCGCCGCCTCCAGGACCGAGCCGAGCACCCGGTCCAGCTCCTCCGGGGTGACCGCGGACAGCGGCAGCTTGCCGGTCAGGTAGATGTCACCGAGGCCGTCGACCGCGTACGCCACCCCGTACAGCCGCAGGTTCCGCTCCAGCAGCCAGCGGTGTACGCGCGCCTCGTTCTCGTCGGGGTGCCGGATCACGAACGCGTTCAGGGACAGCGAGTGGCGGCCCAGGCGCAGCGACAGCGTGGTGGACAGCTTGCGCGTACCGGGAAGGGTGACGACGTACGAGCCGGGCTCCGGGGACTCCCAGGACAACTCGGCGTCGGTCAGCGCGGACTCGATGATCTTCCGGGCGTCAGCCATGACGCGAGCGTACGCCACGGCGGTGTTCGTGCATGGCGGCGGTGTACACGTCCGCCGTACCCGACGCCGCCGTGTCCCAGCCGAACGACCCGGCGTGCCGGGCCGCCGCCGCGCCCAGGCGGCCGGCCAGCGACGGGTCGACGACGAAGCGGCGCAGCGCGGCCGCGTAGTCCGCCGGGTTGTGGCCCTGCACCAGGAAGCCGGTCGAGCCGTCCTTCACCGCCACCGGCAGCCCGCCCACCGCCGCGGCGACGACCGGCGTACCGGCCGCCTGCGCCTCGATGGCGACGAGCCCGAAGGACTCGCTGTACGAGGGCATGACGAGGACGGACGCCGCCCGGAACCAGTCGGCGAGCCGCTCCTGGTCGACGGGCGGGTGGAAGCGCACGACGTCGGCGATGCCCAGCCGCGCGGCGAGCTTCTGCAGTCCCTCGGGCTTGGCGAGGCCGCTGCCGCTGGGCCCGCCGACGACCGGGACGAGCATCCGGGACCGCAGCGACGGGTCCTTCTCCAGCAGCAGGGCCGCTGCCCGCAGCAGGATGTCGGGGGCCTTCAGGGGCTGGATGCGCCCCGCGAAGACGGGGATGAACGCGTCGGCGGGCAGTCCGAGCCGGGCGCGGGCGGCGGCCCGCCCGTCCGCCGGGCGGAACCGGTCGAGGTTGACGCCCGGGTGCACGACCGCGACCTTCGACGGTTCGGCCTCGTAGAAGCGGACGAGCTCGTCCGCCTCCCCCGAGGTGTTGGCGATCAGCCGGTCGGCCGCCCGCACGATCTGGGTCTCGCCGATGACCCGCGCCGCCGGTTCGGGGGTGTCGCCCTCGGCGAGCGCCGCGTTCTTGACCTTGGCCATGGTGTGCATCGCGTGCACGAGCGGGACGCCCCACCGCTCGGCGGCGAGCCAGCCGACGTGGCCGGAGAGCCAGTAGTGGGAGTGGACGAGGTCGTAGTGGCCGGGCCGGTGCCCCGCCCAGGCACGCATGACGCCGTGGGTGAAGGCGCACAGCTGGGCGGGCAGCTCCTCCTTGGCGAGCCCTTCGTAGGGGCCGGCGTCCACGTGCCGGACGAGCACGCCCGGCGCCAGCTCCACGGCCGGGGGCAGCCCGCCGGCGGTGGCCCGGGTGAATATCTCGACCTCGATGTTGATCGCGGCGAGGCGCTTGGCCAGCTCGACGATGTAGACGTTCATGCCGCCCGCGTCGCCCGTCCCGGGCTGGTGCAGCGGGGAGGTGTGGACGCTCAGCATGGCGACCCGGCGCGGGACCCGCGCCCGGCCGGGCAGCCGAAGGCGGGGCGGGGCGCCGAGCCGGTGCGGCGTCGCCAGACTGCCGGCGAACCGGGACACGTACTGGCTCACGTCGGCAGTCCTTCCGCTGTGCGGGCACGGCAAGCGGAGGACACGCACGCGCCTGTGCGCACCGCCCTCCCGTCAGCGACAACAGCGGGCCGCGCCCCTTCATTTCCGCTTTGCCAATTCATTACGCGTACGGAGAGGCGTTCGCGCACCGCTTACCCTCGTCCCCATGGCCCCGCGCACCACCCGCCCCGCCGGGACCCGCCCCGTCGGCACTCCGACCCGCGGGACCACCAACCCCAACCGCCTGCGCCGTATGGACCGCTGGATCGCCGCGGTCCACGGCACGGCGCTGCGCCGCAGCGCGCTGCCGCCCACGGCGGTGGACCTCGGTTACGGCGCCGCCCCCTGGACCGCCGTCGAGCTGCTGCACCGGCTGCGCGGCGACGCCGACCCGCGCACCCGGGTGGTGGGCGTCGAGATCGAGCCCGCCCGGGTGGCGGCGGCGCAGCCGTACGCGCGCGACGGCCTCGCCTTCGTGCACGGCGGCTTCGAGGTGCCGGTGGACGGTGCCCCGGCGCTGATCCGGGCGGCGAACGTGCTGCGCCAGTACGACGAGGACGAGGTCGCGGCGGTGTGGGCGCGGCTGTGCGCGCGGCTCGCACCCGGCGGGCTGCTGGTGGAGGGGACGTGTGACGAGATCGGGCGGCGTCACGTCTGGGTGGCGCTGGGTCCGGAGGGGCCGCGGACGGTGACGTTCGCGACGCGGCTCGGGTCGCTGGAGCGACCTTCGGACCTGGCGGAGCGCCTGCCGAAGGCGCTGATCCACCGGAACGTGCCGGGCGAACCGGTGCACGCGTTCCTGCGGGACTTCGACCGGGCGTGGGCGGCGGCGGCCCCGTACGCGTCGCTGGGTGCCCGGCAGCGGTGGATCAGGACGGCGCGGGACCTGGCGGGCGACTGGCCGCTGGTGGACGGCCGGCGGCGGTGGCGGCAGGGCGAAGTGACGGTACGGTGGTCGGCGCTCGCGCCGGGCGCGTACTGAACCCGCCTCGCGCCGGACGGAACGCCCGTCGGTGATCTTTCGTCCCACCCTGGTGGGTGCGACTCTGTCGTTTTCGCGGGCCTCATGGCACCATCTCGATCGACACCCGAAGTTACTGACGGTAAATCAGATGGGATATGGGGGGAGTCCGTGAACCGACGCCGCTGCGCCACCGCCGCGATCACCGTGGTCTGCGCTCTGACCGTGCTGGCGTCACCGGTCCAGGCGGCGTACGCGGCCCCCACCCCGCCCCCTCCCCCGGCCTCGTCCCCGCCTCCCCCCGGCAAGAGCCTCGAAGAGGTGCGCCGGGAGATCGACGCCCTGTACCGCCAGGCGGCCTCCGCGACCGACGCGTACAACCTCGCCGAAGAGCGGGCGAAGAAGCAGTCGGCCGAGATCGTGAGGCTGGCACAGGCGATCGTGGAGGGCCAGGCCCGGATCGAGGACCTGAAGAACCGGGCCGGCGCGGCCGCCCGCGCCCAGTACCGCAACGGCGGCATACCCGACGAGGCGCAACTGGTCCTCACCGACGACCCGCAGCTCTTCCTGAACGGCGTCGGCCGCCTCCAGCAGGGCCAGAAGGCGACCAAGGACCTCCTCGCCGAACTGAAGCAGCGGCAGGCGGACTTGGAGGCGTACACCAAGGACGCCAGTGCGCACTGGACCGAGCTGGAGGCCGGCCGGGTCCAGCAGGCGAAGACGAAGAAGCAGATCGAGACCAAGATCGCCGAAGCGAAGAAGCTGGAGTCCCGGCTGGAGGCCGACGAGCGGGAGCGGCTGCTGCGGCTGGAGCGGGACGAGCAGGACAGGGCCCAGACGGCGTGGCTCGGCTCCGGCGTGCTCAAGGAGATCGGCGGCAGCGCGAGCCCGCGGGGCAAGAAGGCCATCGAGTTCGCGACGGCCCAGCTCGGCAAGCCGTACGTGTGGGGCGCGGAGGGCCCGGGGTCGTACGACTGCTCGGGGCTCACGTCCCAGGCGTGGGCGGCGGCCGGGACGGGCATACCGCGCACCTCGCAGGAGCAGTGGCGGCTGCTGCCCCGGATCGACGTCGAGGACATGCGGCCCGGCGACCTGATCATCTACCACGCGGACGCCAGCCACGTCGGCCTCTACATCGGCGACGGCGCGATCATCCACGCCCCCCGGCCGGGACGGAACGTGACGGTGGCGGGCGCGGGCTCGATGGCGATCCTCGGGGTGGTCCGCCCGGACAAGTGAGACGTGCGGCACTCCGCCACCCCCTGCCGGATACGTCCCGGGATGTGACAGGGCCAACAGAAGGCGCGTGACGTTCGTCATGACGCGGTGCCCAACTACCTCCCGCTGCGCGGCATATGCCATCGGCTCTTCGCCGATCACCATTCCGTTCGGCCGCCGCGGACCGCTATGGTCCCCGTCGGGTGGTGCGTCGACCGACGCGCCACCGCGCCCTCGGGGGGAGGGAAGGAAACCACACCGATGCCCGTACCCGTACCGCGACAGAGGGTGAGCACTCCGAACCAGGCAGCGGTCACCCAGGCCGCCGCCGTCGGCACGGACCTCGTCCTCCTGGTGATCGAGGACGATCCGGCGGGCACGTTCACCGTTCCGGAGCTGGTCGACGCGTCCGGCAGCCGGGTCCGTATCCGTACCGCCCGGAACCTCACCGAGGCCGAGCGGCTCCTCACCGACGACGTGCACTGCGTGCTCGTCGACCTCGCGCTCGCCGCCTGCCGGCCGGAGGACGACCGGCTGGCACCCCTGCACCATGTGCTGCGCCTCGCGCCGCGGCACGCCGTCCTGGCGCTGACCCCGTCGGGCGACGCCGAGCTGGCGGCCGCGGCGCTGCACGCCGGGGCGCAGGACCACCTGTGCCGCGAGGAGCTGGACGGGCCGCTGCTCAGCCGGGCCATCCGGTACGCCGTGGAGCGCAAGCGGGCCGACTCGGTACAGGTGAAGCTGGCCGAGTCGCGGCTGCGCGCGCAGGAGAACGCCCGCCTGGAGCGGGGCCTGCTGCCCACGCCGCTGCTCCAGGGCTCCGACCTGCGCTTCGCGGCCCGTTACCGGCCCGGGCGCTCGCGGGCGCTGCTGGGCGGCGACTTCTACGACACGGTGCGGACGCCGGACGGGACCGTCCACGCCATGATCGGCGACGTGTGCGGGCACGGGCCGGACGAGGCCGCGCTCGGGGTCGAACTGCGCATCGCGTGGCGGGCGCTGACGCTGGCGGGCCTGTGCGGCGACGAGCTGCTGTCGACGCTCCAGCAGGTGCTGGAGCACGAGCGGGACAACGAGGAGATCTTCGCGACCCTGTGCACGGTCGACATCGCGCCGGACGGACGCCGCGCCGGGCTGTGCCTGGCGGGCCACCCCTCGCCGCTGATCGCCCGGCACGGCCGGGCGGCGCAGCTCCTTCCGTACGAGGACGGCGGCCCGGCCCTGGGGCTGCTGCCGCGCGCCCGCTGGCCGCGGCGGCAGGTGGAGCTGGGCGGTTCGTGGAGCCTGATGATGTACACGGACGGCCTGATCGAGGGCCGCTCGGCGGGGCCGGGGTCACCGCGGCTGGGCCAGGACGGCATGCTCGAGATGGTCAACCGCCAGCTGTCGCAGGGCCTGGGCGGCGAGGAGCTGCTGGAGGCCGCGGTGGCGGAGGTGCGGCAGCTGAACGGCGGGGAGCTGACGGACGACGTGGCGGTGCTGCTGCTCGCGCGCGAACGGACGGCCGCCGACCGCGCGACGCGCCCCGGCCGGGCGGCGGACCGCCGGTCACCGCGCCGCCGCTGAGGCCTGCCGGCCGGGGGGCCGACCGCCGCTGAGGCCCTGCTGAACCGTGGCCGTCCGGTGAGCCGTGCCGTCAGCGGCCGCCGTTGTAGGGGCCGTACGGCCCGTCGCTGCTGGAGCCGCCGCCGCGCCGGCCGCCACGGCCACCGCCGGACACCTGCTGGAGGGCCGGCCGTACGTCGACCATGAACACGATCGACGCGACGAGACCGGCGATCTGCAGGAACAACATCGGTACGACCAGGTTCACCACGACCGTGACACCCAGGATGATCAACCAGAACATCTTGGTCTGTTTGTCGGCGGCGCGGTAGGCGTCCTCGCGTGCCGTCGCCGCGATGAACAGGGCGACCACGGCGATCAGGAGCATGGCGAGGTTGAGCAGAAAGAGGAACGTACTGAATCCTGCGAGCAACATGCTGAGCACCGCCTAGTCAGTGAGTGAAGCGCCTCGCGGCCAAGGTACCGGTACAACGCCCCGGCCACCGCGAACGTGCCCACCGCCCCGCCACGGAGGCGCGCCGCAGGGGCCGCCCGCCCCTCGCGGGAAGGGGAGGGTTCCGGCCCCTGCGAAACGGATCGGCGTTACTGGTCCGTCGCCGTCGTCTTCTTCGCCGCCGGCTTGCGCGGCGCCGGGGCCTTCTTCGCCGGGGCGGTCCTCTTCTCGGCGGACTCCTTGGCCTCCGGCTTCGGCTCCTCGGCCTTCGGCTCCGGGTCGGGCTCGACCGCGATGGCGATCTCGTTGATCTCCTCGGCGGCCTCGCCGCGCCACTGCTTCACGGCCTGTTCGCCGTGCTCGGCGACCTTCTCGTACGTCTCCCGCGCCTTTACCGCGTACTCGGCCGCGACGCCGACGCTCCGCAGCGCCAGGTGCTGGGCGCTCTCGCCCAGCTTCTTCAGGTCCGTGTCCAGGGAACCGAGCACCTCGGTGACCTTGGCCTGCACGGTGGCCTGGGCCTCCTTGGCCTGGGTGCTCACCTTCTCCTGCACGGTCTTGGGGTCGGTGTTGCGCACCGCGTCGATGCGGGCGGGCGCCTCCGCGGCGATCTGCTCGATCAGGCCGGGCACCTTCTTCGCCTGCTGTACGGCGAGGTCGGCCGTACCGGCGGCGAAGTAGAGGGGCGTGCGGAGTTCTTCGATGATGGCCACGACTGTGGTCCTCCCGGATCGCAGAGTCAGACTTCGGGTGAGGTGCCGTCCTCGGTGGTGTTATCGGCACCTTTCGTCTCCGTATCGAGTCCGTTCTCCTTGCGGAACGAGTCGTAGATCTGGAGCAGCACCTGCTTCTGCCGCTCGTTGATCGACGGGTCCGCGAGGATGACGGCACGCGTCTCCAGCTCCTCGCGCTCCCGCTCGTCCAGGATCCCGGCCCGCACGTACAGCGTCTCGGCGGAGATCCGCAGGGCCTTGGCGACCTGCTGGAGCACCTCCGCGCTCGGCTTGCGCAGCCCGCGCTCGATCTGGCTCAGATACGGATTGGACACCCCGGCGGCTTCGGCGAGCTGACGCAGGGACAGCTGCGCGCTGCGCCGCTGTTCGCGCAAGTACTCGCCGAGATTGCCGACGTTGAGTGATGCCATGCCTCGATGGTGCACCCACTTGCTAACTTTTGCAAGCAGGCGCTTGCAAAAGTGTTCCGGTCGCGCCGCTGCCGCGGATGTGACTTCCAGCGTCAGCCGTCACATTTCAGCGCTTGTTGTCACGGCTGTGACGTGCAGATCGGTGCATAGGATCACCCGCACATCGGGCGCGACCGCCGCCAAACCCGTCGGCTTCGATTGGCTGGACCCGGTCGGCGTATGCATCGACGTCATTGCCGTTCCGGAACCCAAGACGGCGACGAAGAATCGTGTGCACGTCGATCTCGCCACCACCTCTGCGGCCCATCAGGCGGAGTTGGTCGCGCGCCTTGAGGCTCTCGGTGCGACGCCCGCCCACGTGGGCCAGGGCGACGTGCCGTGGACGGTCCTCGCCGACCCGGAGGGCAACGAGTTCTGCGTGCTGGAGTCTCGGGAGATGTACCGGGACACCGGGCCGATCGCCCGGGTGGTGGTCGACTGCGCGGATCCGCGGGCCATGGCCCATTTCTGGGACGAGGCGATGGACTGGACCCTGCACGAGGTGACGGACGACCACGCGGTGTGGTGCTCGGCCAAGGGTGTCGGCCCGTATCTTGAGTTCCTCCGCTCGCCCGACGTGAAGACGGTGCCGGACCGCGTCCATCTTGACCTGGTGCCGGACCCTGGTGACGACAGAGCAGCGGAGGTCGCCCGGCTGCGGGCCCTCGGCGCCGCCGGCCTCGACGTCGGCCAGGGCGACGTCCCGTGGACGTGTCTCACCGACCCGGAGGGTCACGAGTTCTGCGTCCTCGCCCGGTCCTGACACGGAGCCTCGTCCCCGTGGGTGGGCTCGGTATCCCGGTCAATCCGGGGCGCCGAGAGCTTGTGCGTCGGGTCGCGATCGGCTTGCTCGCCGAAAGGTCAGCCGCGAAGCCGAAGGCCGGAAGCAGGCGGGCATCCTCCAGACCCTCGGCCCCATGATGACGACCGGTACTGACGAGGAATCCAGGCTGGGCGATGGCGTCGGGCCCGGCGCCAGGAGAACCAGCGCATCGGCGTGCCGTCCGCGATACGCGTATGAGCCAGGTCCCGCACGGTGCACGACACCTCGTCGCCCGCTGTCCGCCAGGTCACCGTCCAGCGGCGGGTCCACCACGGCCCCGGGCGCGCAAGCAGGTCGTGGCACTGCTCACCATCGGCTTCGGGGCTCGCCCTCCCGGCTCCTCGTGGCCGCCCTCGCCGTCGCGTTCACCGGGCCGCACCGGCCGCGTGCCCTGCGCGGGGCCGGTGCGGGCCAGGCGCTCAAGGCCGCCGCAGCGGTGGGGGCAGCGGGCGGCTGTGCAGGACGTCGAGGCGGGAGACCGCGCGGGTGAGGACCACGTACAGCCGGTTCAGCCCGCGCGGTTCGGCCGCCACGATGTCGGCGGGTTCGGCGACGACGACGTGGTCGTACTCCAGGCCCTTGGCGAGTGTGGCGGGCAGCACCGTCACCCGCGGCCCCGCCAGGCCCGCCGCCTCCAGTGCGGCGCGCAGCCCGACGGCCTCGCGCTCCGTGGCGATCACCCCGATGGAGCCCTCCCGGTTCAGCGCCCTTCGCACGGCACGGGCCACGGCCTCCCGTACGTCCGGCACCTCGCGGACCGCCACCTCGCCGTCCCGGCGCAGCGACCGGCCGGGCGGCACGTCCACGTCGAGGGCGTCCAGCAGCCGGTTGGCGAGGGCGACGACGCCCGCCGGGACGCGGAACCCGGCCGTCAGGGCGACCACGGGTACCGACTTCCGGCCCAGATGGGCCAGTTGCTCCGCCCAGTCGCGGGCGGCCCAGGGGGTGGTGCCCTGCGCCAGGTCGCCGAGGACGGTCAGCGACCCGAAGTCCGCGCGGCGGGCGATCGCGCGGCACTGCATCGGGGAGAGGTCCTGGGCCTCGTCGATCACGATGTGGCCGTAGCCGGCGGGGCGCTCGACCAGACCGGCGAGCTCGTCGAGCAGGACCAGGTCGGCCGCGGACCACTTCGCCGACCGGTACGAACGCGGGGGCCGCCGCCACCGGATCGCGCCCCGCTCGGCCCCGGTGAGCGCCGGGTCGCGCGGGTCGGCCAGCACCCCGGCGAGGACCTCCTCGGGCGTGACCTTCGGCCAGCACGCGTCCAGGAACGCCGTCACCGCCCGCGCCCGCCCGATCCGCTGCGCCCACGCCCCGCTCCTCGGCCCGGCCCGCCGCTCCGCCCGGAGCTGGATCGCCCGCACCACCCGGCTGCGCACCCGCTCGCGCCCCACCGCGTAGGGCGGCGCCTCCGCCCGTACACCGGCGACGATCTCCGCCAGCTCCTCCAGCGGCACCCGCCACCGGTAGGAGCCGTCCGGCACGGCCAGCGGCTCGGCGGGCGCGCCGACGCGCGCGTACAGAGCACGGTGCAGGACGTCGGCCATGCGGGCGTCGTGCTTGACCACCTCGGCCTCGGGCGAGTCGCGGGCGCGCACCTCGTGGCCCCGGTCGATCTCGTCCTCGATCGTCGACTGCCGGACGTCCGACTCGCCGAGCGCGGGCAGGACTTCGGAGACGTACGACAGGAACGTGCGGTTCGGGCCGAGGATCAGCAGGCCGCCGCGGCGGATGCGCTGTGGGTGGGTGTAGAGCAGGTACGCCGCCCGGTGCAGGCCGACGGCGGTCTTTCCGGTACCGGGGGCGCCCTGGACGCAGAGGGATTCGGTGAGCCCGGCGCGTACGAGGTCGTCCTGCTCGGGCTGGATGGTGGCGGCGATGTCCCGCATGGGCCCGACGCGGGGGCGTTCGATCTCCCCGGCGAGGATCGCGCTCGGCGCACCGGGCTCCCCCGCGGCCAGGTTCTCGTCCTCCAGCCCGGTCAGGTCCGCCGAGTCGCCGTCGCTGAACGGCGCCCAGCCGAACCTCCGTCGTACCAGGACGCCTTGGGGGTCGCGGGCGCTCGCCTGGTAGAAGGGGCGCGCGACGGGGGCGCGCCAGTCGATGACGAGCGGCGGGGCGGCCGGGTGTTCGGCGATGCGGCGGCGGCCGATGTGGTGCCGCCGGCCGTCCTTGTGGTCGAGGCGGCCGAAGAACAGCGGGCCGTGCGGTTCCTCGCGCAACTCCTTGGCCCGGGTGCGTAGATGGTAGCCGAGGGCTTCGGCGTCGGCACCCGACGCGGAGACGTCCTCTCCGGTGACGACATGGTGGGCGGCGCCGTCGACCATGCGGTTCAGGGCGGCGCGGCAGGTGTCGTGGTGGGTCCGTTCCTTGCTCAGTTCATGGTCGAGTGACGTCATACGAACCAGGATAACGTTACTGAGTCTCATTTCTTATCGAGTTGCAATATGAACAGAGGATGACACGGAGCGTAATTCGACGTGCACGCAGGCGTAACAAACGGCATCGCGTTGACACTCTCCGTGGTCGGAAGCTAACTTCTCGGCGTCGTCGCCACACCTGGAGCACGAGGCTCCATCGGGACTAGCGACGCGAAGGACTTCCCAGTTGACGACTGAGACCGTCTTCGAGATTCAGCCCTTCACCGCTTCCGACACAGCTGCCGGACTGTTCACCGTCCAGCCCTACACCGCCCACTGCCAGGTGATCTGCGCCGAAGGCGCCCATGCCGTGATCGGCGTCTCCCCCGGCAACAGTTACTTCTCCGCCCAGCGCGTCATCGATCTGGCCCGCTGGGGCACCGCCCACTTCGACCAGGTGGACTTCGTCTATACCGACCTCCATGTGGCCGAGATGTACGAGGCGTCCGGCTATGCCGCCGAGGACGCCCGCCGCAAAGCGGTGAAGAACCTGCGGGGCGTACGGGCCAAGGTCACCAATGCCGTCGCGGCCGTCGACCCCGACGGACGGCGCCTGCGGGCCCATCCCATGTCGGCGTTCCTGGACAACCCGGCGTACCGGGAGATCCACCGGCACCTCCTGAACCGGCTGGACACGGACCAGGACTTCCGTGCGACCTGCGACGCGCTCATCGACGCCTTCCTCTCCTCCAAGGTCCTGGACGGGAAAGCCCCGACGGCCCGCCAGCGCGAGGTGTGCGTCGAGTACGTCTGCGCCGAGGCGCCGCTGTTCCTGGACACCCCCGCCATCCTGGGCGTGCCGTCGTCCCTCAACTGCTACCACCAGCTGCTGCCGATGGCCGAGCTGCTCTACTCGCGCGGCTCCGGGCTGCGCGCCTCACGCAACCAGGGCCACGCGATCGTGACCCCCGCAGCACCCTCGGAATCCGCTGAAGGAGAACCCTCCGATGTCCGTTGAGACACTGCCCGACGAGCTCCTCGACTTCCCGTTCTCCTGGCGCGGTGACCAGATCCCCGCCGAGGTGGAGCTGTTGCGCAAGGAGCACCCGGTCAAGCGGGTGCGGACCATCGCCGGTGACGAGGCGTGGCTGGTGTCCTCCCACGCGCTGTGCAAGCAGGTCCTGGAGGACCCGCGCTTCAGCCTCAAGGACACCTCGGCGCCGGGCGTGCCCCGGCAGTACGCGCTGACGATCCCGCCCGAGGTCGTCAACAACATGGGCAACATCACCGGGGCCGGCCTGCGCAAGGCCGTGCTCAAGGCGCTCAACCCCAAGGCACCGGGCCTGGTGGAGTGGATGCGGTCGGCCGCCGCCGACCTGGTCGACCGCATCCTCGCCGACGGGGCGCCGGGGGACCTGCGGGGGCAGTTCGCCGACCCGTACTCCGCCGCCATGCACTGCCACATCCTCGGCATCCCGCAGGCGGACGCGCCGCGGCTGATGCGGAGCCTGGACATCGCGTTCATGAACTCCGCCTGTCCGGTCACCGGTGCCAAGCTCAACTGGGACCGCGACATCGCCTACATGATCGAGCGGCTCGACGACCCCGCCACGACCGGTCTGATGGCCGAACTCGCCGCGCTGCGCGAGGACCCGGAGTACGACCACCTCACCGACGAGATGCTGGCGACGGTCGGCGTGACCATGTTCGGCGCCGGGGTGATCTCCACCGCCGGCTTCCTGACCATGGCCCTGGTCTCGCTCATCCAGCACCCGGAGCTGAAGGCCGAACTCCTCGCGGACCGCACCAAGATCCCGGCGGCCGTCGACGAGCTGCTGCGGATCAACCTCTCCATCGGCGACGGCCTGCCGCGCCTCGCCACGGAGGACGTGACGCTCGGGGACGTGGAGGTGAAGAAGGGCGAACTCGTCCTGGTGCTGGTCGAGGGGGCCAACTTCGACCCGGAGGCGTTCCGCGACCCGCAGACCGTGGACCTCACCCGCGAGAACAACACGGATCACCTCTCCTTCGGGGGCGGGCGGCACTACTGCCCCGCGACCGCGCTCGGCAAGAAGCACGCGGAGATCGCCCTGGAGACCGTGCTCGACCGGATGCCCGGTCTTCAACTCGCCGTGCCGATCGAGCAGTTGGTCTGGCGGACGGGGTTCATGAAGCGGATCCCGGAGCGGCTGCCCGTGATGTGGTGACCGGCCGCTGAGGGGCCCGGACCGCCACTGCCGGAGGAGGGAGCGGCGGTTCCGGGTCCGGGTTTTGGGAGGGGCACCCCGGCGGGCCGGTCCCCGCCGGCGGCCCCGCCCCTCAGAGGGAGAGCCCCTCCGCCAGTTGCCGGAAGGCCAGGTCGGCGGCGGCCACCGCGTCCGCCTCCACCGCGTCGGCGGCCTCACCGGCCTCGATCCGCCGCCAGTTCTCCTCCGCCAGGATCCGCTGTACGGCGACGACCTGACCCGCCGCGAGACGGTCCCGCAGCCCGCCGCCCCCCAGCGCGTCCGCCAGCGCCCGTTCGGACGCGCCCTGGTAGGCGTACAGCCGCGCGACCAGGCTGGGCGTGCCGTACAGCAGCCGGTGGAAGGCGAGCACGTCCGGCTCGTCGCTCAGGCCGGTCACCGGGTCGCGGCGCGCCAGCCCGTCGGTGAAGTGGCGGTGCAGCGCCTGGAGCGGGCCGACGCCCCCCAGCCGCCCCGAGACGACGCGCGCCGCCTCCTCGCGGTGGTCGGCGAACCGGTGCAGGACCAGGTCCTCCTTGGCCGGGAAGTACCGGAAGAGCGTCGGCTTGGAGACCTCGGCGGCCGCGGCGACCTCGGCGACCGACACCCGGTCGAAGCCCTTCTCCAGGAAGAGGGCGATCGCCGCTTCGGAGATCGTCCGGTACGTCCGCTGCTTCTTGCGCTCGCGCAGCCCCATGTCACCGCTCATGCCGCTGAGCCTACGCACCCGTTGACCTCAACCGAACTTGATGTTTCAGACTCGTCCCCGCGGGCGCCGGACCGGCCGGGCCAGGCCCGCGAACGGGAGGGGTGTGAGTGCGATGCGCGTGGTGCGGGCGATGAGGTTCGGCGGTCCGGAGGTCCTGGTCCCGGCCGACGTGCCGGAACCGGTGGCGGGGCCGGGGCAGGTGCTCGTGGAGGTCGCCGCGGTCGACACGATCTTCCTGGAGACGCAGCTGCGGTCCGGGACCGCCACCCAGTGGTTCCCCGTCGAACCGCCGTACGTCCCGGGCGGCGGCATCGCCGGTACGGTACGGGCGGTCGGTGCGGGCGTCGACGGGTCGCAGTGGCTCGGGCGCCGTGTGATCGCCTCGCTCGGCCTCACCGGCGGGTACGCCGAGCGCGCCGTCGCCGACCTGGAGTCGGTGGTGCCCGTACCGGACGGGCCGGCCTTCACGGACGCGGCGGCCCTCCTCCACGACGGCGTCACGGCGACCGCGCTGCTGGAGGCCACGGAGCTGAAGCCCGGTGAGACGGTGCTGATCGTGGGCGCGTCCGGCGGGATGGGCACGCTGCTGGTCCAGTTGGCGAAGGCGGCGGGTGCCCGGGTCGTCGGCACCGCGCGCGGCGAGCGGAAGGCGGCGCTCGTACGGGAGCTGGGCGCCGACGTGGTGGTCGACACGCGCTCCCCCGGCTGGGTCGGGCGCGCCCGGGAGGCCCTCGGCCCCGCCGGGGCGGACGTCGTACTGGACGGCGTCGGCGGCGAGGTGGGCGGGGCGGCCTTCGGGCTCGTGGCGGAGGGCGGACGGTTCTCCGCGCACGGGGCGCCGACCGGGGGCTTCGCGGAGGTGGACCCCGCGGCGGCGGAACGGCGGGGCGTGCGACTGCTAGGCATCGGCGACGTCCAGTTGGCGACGGAGACCTACACGCGGCTGGCCGGGCGGGCGCTCGCGGAGGCGGCGGCCGGGCGGCTGCGGCCGGTGATAGGCGGGACGTTCCCGCTGGAGCGGGCGGCCGAGGCGCACGCCGCGATCGAGGACCGGAGCCTGCTGGGCAAGGTGGTGCTCACGGTGTGACCCGGTCCACCAGGACCTGGACCCCGTCCAGTACGCGGTCCAGCCCGAATCGGAACTCGAAGTCCGGGTCGTCCGGCTGGTCCATCACTCCGGAGGCCGGCATCCGCGCGACGGCCGGGAAGCGGTCGGGGTCGGGCGAGCCGCCGCAGGGTGCGGGCGTATCGGGCCATGACCTGCTGGGGTGTCGCCGGTCGCACCGGCAACGCCCCCACACTCGCCCTCGCCCGGTGCGCCGGGCTCCTCGCGGTGGCGGTCGGCCTTGTCAGGTGCGCTGTTCCGTGTCCGTACGCGCTGAGCGGTGAGCGGCGGCGCGTACGGCGGTGAGCACCGGCTCCAGCGACATCACCACGCGCTCCGCCCCGGCCCGGCGCAGCAGGGCGACGCGGTCCTCGTCACCGCCGTGGCCGAGGAACGGCACGCCCGCCTCCCGGGCGGCCGTCAGGTCGTCGAGCGTGGCGCCGATCATCAGGGACGCCCCGGGCGCCGCGCCGAGCGAGGCGAGGGCCTGGTCGACGCGGCCGTGGACGTGCGGGCCGAAGCAGCCGGCCAGACCCCGGCCCATGAGGTACCGCCGCACCACCGCCGGGGAGGCGTCACCGACGACGGCGAGGCCCGTGCCCAGCGCGTGCAGGGTGCGGATCAGCGGGTCGGCGTACGGCGTGGGCCATGCTGCGGCAGCGGCGCGGGGACGGCAGAGGGGGCCGTCGAAACCGAACAGGACGTGCTCGGTGCCGCCGAGGACGTCGATGAGGTCGTCGTACACAGCTGCCGCCCGGGGGGTCGGGATCAGGGGTAGGACGAGGGTGCCAGATCGGGCCCGGGTCCGCACAGGCCCCGGACCCGGTCTAGAACACGTCCGGGCACCACGGCCGGCGCGAGGTGCGCAGCAGCACGTCCGCCACCGACGCGGCGCCCGGTGTCGACTCCTCCACCCGCCCGAGGGCCGCGAGGCGTACGGCCGACTCGTCGCCCAGGTACAGCGTCCCCAGCTCCGCCACGTCCATGGTGAGGTCCGGTGACGCGGTGCTCGGCGTGCACGACGCGCCCTCCGGCGAGGCCTCCAGCCGGAAGCGGCCCCCGGCCGGACCCGCCGGGTCGCGCAGCTCCAGCACGAGGGTGCCGGACCCCGCGTACGTACGCGCCTCGAGGGCCCGTACGACGTCGACGATCCGCACCCAGAGGAAGTCGGCGTGGGTCGTGACGCGCGCCGCCCTGGGGTCGGGCAGCAGCAGGGGCAGCAGGTCGTCGGGGGCGCGGAAGCCGCTCGTGACCGTGGTCATCCAGTCGATGGAGCAGACGAAGTGCCACAGCGCCCGCTCGGCGGCCGGGGTCACCGCGATCAGGTCGCGCACGGTCGCGGAGCAGAGCGGAAGCTTGGCCTCCCAGGTGTCGTCGGTGGAGTAGCAGACGTACCCCTCCACCTCCCCGTCCGGCCCTCGGTACGTCGCGTAGAAGGGTTCCGTCCAGGGCTGGTCGGGCAGGCGCGCGGCTCCCGTGCCGACGTCCCAGACGCGCTGGTCGCGGCTGACCATGCCGTGCCGGACGGCCCGGAGCCGGTCGTGGAGGTCGGGGCCGAGCTTGCGGATGTCGTCCGCCGTGACCAGGTCGACACGGCCGCCGTCGTCCGGTCCGGACCAGCGCGGGTCGAGGCCCGCGCGCCGTACGTCGACGGTCCACTCGGTGGTCCAGGCGGCCGGGCCGAACCCGTACCGCCCGTAGATCGGGTATTCGGCGGCGATCAGCGTCGAGAGGGCCTCGCCGCGTTCCCTGGCCGCCGCGAGGTCTGTCGCGATCATGCGGCTGAGCAGCCCGCGCCGCCGGTGCGTGGGCGAGACGGTCACGTTGGACACGGCGCTCGCGCGGACCCGGGCGCCTCCGGGGACGGTCAGCTCCTGCGCGAACGAGCGGTAGGTGGCGACGCAGCGCCCGTCGTCGAAGGCACCCTGGGTACGGGCGAGGTCCACGTACGGGCGCTTCTGCGTGACCTCTTCGTCCGGGACCACGGGCGGCTGCATGAAGCCGACGCGGCGGGCCCGCAGCCAGTCGGGGAACTCGGACTCGGTGACCGTGCGGACGTCGACACTCATGGCGTCACGCTAGGGGGAGCCGTCCGGCGTACGCATCCGGTTTTCCGGGCCCGCCTCCGGCCCCCGTGCCCCTGGCTCAGAACGCCGCGCGGATCTCGCCCACCCGCTCCCCGCCGCCCAGCAGCGGCGTGTCGGCGATGCGGCCGACCACCGGCCCCTCGACGCCGAGCATCCGCAGCGCCCGTGCGAGAACCGGGCCCATGGCCCGCCCGGAACCGTCGTCGATCTTGAAGGCGAGCGCCCGGCCGTCCGCCAGGGCCACCGCCTGGACCGCTTCGGCGCCCATCTTCGACAGCGCCCCCGGCACCTCCCGCATCAGCCAGGTGTCCGGGCGCCGCGTCCCGGCCACGTACTCGGGGTGCGCGCGCATCGCGTCGGCGACCTGCCGCTGCGGCGTCCCCGGCCCGGCGAGCACGTACGAGCGGAACGCCCGCGCGAGGCCCACCAGGCTGATCGCCATCAGCGGCGCGCCGCACCCGTCGGTTCCGACCACCGGCACGGTCTCGCCGGACGCGGCCTGCACCTCGTCGAGGATCAGCCGCTGGAGCGGGTGCTGCGGGTCCAGGTAGGAGGCCGGGTCCCAGCCGTTCAGCGCGCAGGCGGCCAGCATGGCCGCGTGCTTGCCGGAGCAGTTCATGGTGATCCGCTCCCGGACGCCGCCGGCGGCCAGGTACGTCTCGGCCTCCGCCGGGTCCAGCGGCAGGTCGGGCGGGGTGCGCAGGTCGCTCTCGGTGAACCCGTGCTCGGCGAGCATCTTGCGGGCGAGATCGAGGTGGAACGGCTCGCCCGAGTGGCTCGCCGCGGCCAGCGCCAGCCGCTCCCCGGACAGGTCCAGGCCCGCCCGCAGCAGCGCCGCGGCCTGCATGGGCTTGTTGGACGAGCGCGGGAAGACCGGCGCCGTCGGGTCGCCGGCCGACATCTCGACGGTGCCGTCCGGGGCCAGCAGGACCAGCGACCCCCGGTGATGGCCCTCGACGAAGCCGGAACGGACGACCTCGGCGAGGACCGGGGGTATGACGGTGGTGGCGGAGGAGGTCATGACGGCGGCCGGCCTTCCGGGACGGTGACCTGTCTCCCCGTCGTACTCAGCGGAGCAGGTCGTCTACTTGTGCTTCGCCTTCACGGTACCTGCGGGCGATCTCGGCGCTGCAATCGTCGGCGGTCCGCTGGAGCTGTTGGCGGCGCCGCGACACCTGCTGTTCGTAGCGGGCGAGCCGCCCCATCGCGGCGTGCAGCTCTTCGTCCGTTCGGGCGGTCAGGTCCGACAGCTCGACCTCCGACAGCATGTCGGCGGCCAGTCGCCGGTACTCCTCGCCGCGCGGGGTGGTGAGTGTCACATGCCGGGCCGAGGAGCGGTGCCGCGACGGGGTGTCCGCGAGGATCTCCGACAGCCGGTCCACGACCGGGACCTCCGCACCTCCCCGGCGTGCCAGCTCGGCGCGCAGGATGTCGATCCGGCCCTGGAGCAGTCTCCGTACGTAGCTCAGGTCCGCCTCGTCACCGTGGGAGTCCCGGCGCAGCGCGCGCAGCTCCGGCAGCCGCATGGTCTTCAGGTCGTGCTGCCGGGCTTCCGGCAGGACGGCGTCTCCGGTCCGCTGAACCGGGGGCCGCATCGCCCCTCTGCCACCGGCGCATGTCATCGGTACGGGATGTGGCGTCTGCCCGGCGCCAGGTGTGCTCATAGGAATCCGTCCCCTCGACCGGTGCTTGGGGTCTCCCCGGGCCCGAAAGGGCCGAGGGGAAGCACCGCCTGAGAGGCATGGTGCCAGTTGTGCCAGTGTCAATGCAGGCGCCTGCACCCGTTCGGACGCGGATAGGTTGGTCTGTATGCGTGCAGTGGTACAGAGGGTCGACGGGGCGAAGGTCGTCGTCGCAGGGGAGACGGTCGGCGAAATCGTCGGCGAAGGGCTGTGCGTCCTGGTGGGCGTCACCCATGACGACACACCGGACAAGGCGGCGCAGCTGGCGCGGAAGCTGTGGTCGGTGCGGATCCTGGAGGGCGAGAAGTCCTGCTCGGACGTGAATGCGCCCTTGCTGGTGATTTCGCAGTTCACTCTCTACGGGGACGCCCGCAAGGGGCGCCGCCCCACCTGGAACGCGGCGGCGCCCGGTGACGTCGCCGAGCCGCTGGTCGACGAGGTGGTGACGCGGCTGAGGGAGCTGGGGGCGACGGTGGAGACGGGCCGGTTCGGGGCGGACATGCGGGTCTCGCTCACGAACCACGGCCCGTTCACGATCGTCGTCGACGTCTGACGCTCACCGCGTCCGACGCTCACGGCCTCGGACGCTCACGTCGTCCGGCGCTCACGGCTCGACGACGGTCTCCTGGGCGGCGGCGGTGTTCCCCGCCATCAGCTCGGCGTCCACCGGCACATTGCGCTTGACCAGCGCGAGCGCGATCGGGCCCAGCTCGTGGTGGCGTACGGATGTGGTGACGAACCCGACCTGCCGCCCCTCCTCGCCGTCCGCCTTCAGCCGGATCGGCGTGCCGTGCGGGGGCAGGTGCACGTCGCTGCCGTCGAGGTGCAGGAAGACCATGCGGCGCGGCGGCTTCCCCAGGTTGTGGACGCGCGCCACGGTCTCCTGGCCCCGGTAGCAGCCCTTCTGGAGGTGGACGGCGCTGCCGATCAGGCCGATCTCGTGCGGGATGGTGCGGTGGTCGGTCTCGAAACCGAGCCGGGGCCGGTGCGCCTCGACGCGCAGCGCCTCGTACGCCCACATCCCGGCGAGCGGCCCGTGGTCCTTGGCGTACGTCTCCAGGTCGCCGCGCGGCAGGAACAGGTCCCGGCCGTGCGAGGTCTCCCGTACGGCGACGCCTTCCGGCACCTCGGCGATGGAGCCGGCCGGGAGGTGGACCACGGCGATGTCGTCGGTCCGGTCGGCGACCTCGACCCGGTAGAAGAACTTCATCGACTCCAGGTAGCCGATCAGCGCCTCCTGCGTACCGGGCTCGACGTGCGCCCAGACGGTCTCGCCGTCGTCCACCAGGTACAGGGCGTGCTCGATGTGGCCGTTCGCGGAGAGGATCAGCGCCTCGGTGGCGCGGCCGGCCGGGAGGTCGCTCACGTGCTGGGTCAGCAGCAGGTGCAGCCAGCTGAGCCGGTCGTCGCCGGTGACGGTGACGACACCGCGGTGGCTCAGGTCGACCAGGCCCGTGCCGGCGGCGAGGGTGCGCTGCTCGCGGAACAGGTCGCCGTAGTGCGCGGCGACACCTTCGTCACGCCCCTCGGCGGGGACGGCGCCGGGCAGGGACAGCAGAGGGCTGGTCGGTGATTGTCGCAGCATGTGATCAGCCTACGACTCGTCGCCGAACGAAGCCTCCGCCTCCGGGGCCTCGCTCGCCTTCCTCGTGCAGTCCTCGCACCGTCCGAAGATCGCGAAGTGCTTCATGTCGGTGTCGAAGCCGAAGGTCCGGCGGAGTTTCGCGGTGAACTCGGCGGCCACCTCGACATCCGCCTCGATGACGTTCGTGCAGTCCCGGCACACCAGGTGGAGGTGGTGGTGCCGGTCGGCGAGGTGGTAGGTGGGGGCACCGTGCCCGAGGTGGGCGTGGCTGACCAGGCCGAGCTCCTCCAGGAGCTCCAGCGTCCGGTAGACGGTGGAGATGTTCACACCGGAGGCGGTCTTGCGGACCTCGCCCAGGATGTCGTCGGGCGTCGCGTGCCCCAGCACGTCCACCGCCTCCAGGACAAGCTGGCGCTGGGGAGTCAGCCGGTAGCCGCGCTGCCGTAGGTCGCTCTTCCAGTCGGTGCTCACCACGCGCTCCAGTGTAGGAGCACCGACCGCGGAACCCGAGGGCTACTTGAAGAACGCGATGCCGTCGTCCGGCAGGTCACCGAGGTCCTTGGCCCAGGCCTCGACCTGCTCGGGGGTGACGACCTTCTTCAGGTGGGCCGACATGTAGGGGCGCAGCGGCACCTCGGGCGTCGACTTCTCGCCGACCCACATCAGGTCGCCCTTCACATAGCCGTACAGCCGCTTGCCGCCGCTGTACGGCCCGGAGGCGGCGGTGCGCGCGACGGCGTCGGTGGCCAGGTCGATCTGCGGCTTCTGGTCGGCGAGCTCGCCGTACCAGACCTCGACGATGCCCTGGTCGCGCACCATCACGATCTCGACCTTGCGCTCCTTGTCGATGCGCCAGTAGCCGCTCTCGGACTCCAGGGGCTTGACCTTGTTGCCCTCGGCGTCCAGGACCCAGCTGCGGGAGGTGTACTCGATGAAGTCCCGGCCGTCATGGCTGAAGGTCACGGACTGACCGAAGTTGCACTTCTCGGCGCCGGGGAAGTCGGAGACGCCCGCGCCCTCCCACGTGCCCAGGAGGAACGCGAGGGGGACGAGGTCCGGGTTGAGGTCGGACGGGATCTCGATCATCAGCAGCTCAGTCGATCTGTAGGAGTGGTCAGCGCTGGCCCTGGTACAGCTTCTTCACGGTCAGGGCGGCGAAGCCGAGCACGCCGACGGCGACCAGGACCAGCAGGGCGGAGAAGAAAGCCTCAAGCACAGGGTGCTCCTCGGTGAGCGGTACGGGCGAAGAAAGGGCCGACTCCCAGCGTAATGGGTGGGGGCCCGGCCCTCCGTGTGAGGTTCCCCGCCGCGCACTACAGTGCGGCGTATGGCGAAGAAGCTCGTGATCAAGGTGACCGCAGGGGCCGACGCCCCCGAACGCTGCTCGCAGGCCTTCACGGTGGCGGCGGTGGCCGTGGCCAGCGGGGTCGAGGTCTCCTTGTGGCTCACCGGTGAGTCCTCGTGGTTCGCGCTGCCGGGGCAGGCGGCGGAGTTCGAGCTGCCGCACGCGGCGCCGCTGCCGGATCTGATCGACTCGATCCTGGCGGGCGGGCGGATCACGCTGTGCACCCAGTGCGCGGCGCGGCGCGAGATCACCGAGAAGGACGTGCTGGAGGGCGTGCGGATCGCGGGGGCTCAGGTCTTCGTCAGCGAGGCGATGGCGGACGGCACGCAGGCCCTCGTCTACTGATTGCGGCGCTTCTTGCCGTCGAGCTCGTCCCACCACTCGTCGGAGATCGGGTCGCCGGAAGGGTCGTCCCACCAGCGGTCCTCCGGCCCCCGCCGGTTGGCGACCATCGCGGCGACCGGGGGGATGACCATGGCGACGAAGCACATGGCGACGGCGGCGGGCGTGGACCACAGCCGTACGACGGCCCAGGCGCCCACGAAGAGCACCAGGCAGGCCGTCATCATCCCGAAGTAGATGTGCCGACGCCGGGCGTACATGTTCTCAGCGTACGACGGGGCTACGACCGAAGGGCCGCACCTCGGTCCCGGTAAGCGTCCAACCCCCAGGAGGTGCGGCCCTTCGGCCGGTATGCGTGCCGTTGCCGTCACACGGCGATGGCGACCTCGGCCAGGCCGCCCTGCTGGGCGACGACCGTGCGGTCGGCCGTGCCGCCCGGGACGAGGGCGCGCACGGTCCACGTGCCCTCGGCCGCGTAGAAGCGGAACTGGCCGGTCGCGGAGGTCGGGACCTCGGCGGTGAACTCGCCGGTCGAGTCCAGCAGGCGCACGTAACCGACGACGGGCTCGCCGTCCTTGGTCACCTGGCCCTGGATCGTGGTCTCACCGGGCTTGATCGTCGAAGCGTCCGGGCCGCCGGCCTGTGCTCCACACATGGGGTACTCCTGAGGGGTCTTCGGGGAGGGGGAGGACGGGAGGTCCGGGACTACTTGTTGGCGCCGAGCTCGATCGGCACGCCGACGAGGGAGCCGTACTCGGTCCACGAGCCGTCGTAGTTCTTGACGTTCTCCTGGCCGAGCAGCTCGTGCAGGACGAACCAGGTCAGGGCCGAACGCTCACCGATGCGGCAGTAGGCGATCGTGTCCTTCGACAGGTCGACCTGCTCCTCGGCGTACAGCGCCTTGAGCTCCTCGTCGGACTTGAAGGTGCCGTCGTCGTTGGCGTTCTTCGACCACGGGATGTTGCGGGCGCTCGGCACGTGGCCGGGGCGCTGCGACTGCTCCTGCGGGAGGTGCGCCGGGGCGAGCAGCTTGCCGCTGAACTCGTCGGGGGAACGCACGTCGACCAGGTTCAGGTTGCCGATCGCGGCCACGACGTCGTCGCGGAAGGCGCGGATGGAGGTGTCCTGCGCCTTGGCCTTGTACTGGGTCGCCGGGCGGTTGGGGACCTCGGAGCCGTCGACCAGGTCGCGGGAGTCGAGCTCCCACTTCTTGCGGCCGCCGTCGAGGAGCTTGACGCTCTCGTGGCCGTACAGCTTGAAGTACCAGTAGGCGTACGACGCGAACCAGTTGTTGTTGCCGCCGTAGAGGACGACGGTGTCGTCGTTGGCGATGCCCTTCGCGGAGAGGAGCTTCTCGAAGCCCTCCTGGTCGACGAAGTCGCGGCGGACCGGGTCCTGGAGGTCCTGCTTCCAGTCGATCCGGACGGCGTTCTTGATGTGGTTCTTGTCGTAGGCCGAGGTGTCCTCGTCGACCTCGACGATGACGACCTTCGGGTCGTCGATGTGGGCCTCGACCCAGTCGGCGTCTACCAGGACGTCGCTGCGGCTCATGTTGGTTTCTCCTCCGGGGCAGTGTGCGGCGGGGTACGGCAGGGTGTGGCGGGGTGGTGCCGGATGCTCTTCGCGTCGTCGCGTACGGGGGTACGGGTCTACGTGGATTCGGCACAGGGGCGGGCCTCGATGGGCGGCCGGCCCTGGGACACGGGAGGTCGGGCTCCCGCTCAGACGGAGCGACAGAGCATGGCGGCGACGCGGCACAGGTCTACTGCCCGCCGCTTCGTGAGATCCGCCTGTCGCTTCATGACGCCGATCGTAGGGACGGACGGGTGGCCGTGTCACCGGCGTGTCGTATCGTGAGACACGATCGTCCGCGATATGGGATGCGAACTCCCCCGGAAGGGTGACGGCCGCCCGCCGCACGGGGCACTGCCGCTCGCCATCTGCGGAGCGGACGCCGTCGTCTCACGATGTGGCCGAACAGGGCCTGCGGCGGTGTTTCAGCCCGCCAGCACGACGTCCGTGCCGGTGACCGTGACCACCACGCCCTCCGGCGTGGCCTCGACCTTCGTCAGCTTCAGCCCGGTCGGGAGCCCGCCGACCTGCCGGTCGAAGTCCGTGCGCTCGCGGATGCGCTCCTCCACGCCCGGAATGCCCTCGCCGGGCACCTTGTCGGCGCGTACGCGAATGGTGTCGCCGGCGGCGAGGCTGACCGAGGACAGCACGCTGCGCGTGACGGTGCCCAGCACCGGGATCTCGACCGAGCCGGTGACCTTGACCTTGCCGTTGCCGCCGTAGCCGACGGTGACGTCCTCGCCGGACGCCTTGCCCAGGTCGGCGTAGGAGATGCGCGCGGTACCGGAGGCGGAGGCGGCGACCGCGGTGGAGAAGTTGTTCTGCAGCCGCACGTGCTCCAGGGCGGCCTTCATCTCGGTGACGCGGACCTTGCGGCCGCCGGCCGACGCCTCGACGCCGGTGAGGGTGACGTCGACCTGGTCCAGTTCCTTGCCCATGACCTGGGTCAGGAAGGGGAAGCCCTTGATCGAGACGTCGGCGGAGCCGGCCAGGCCCTGGTTGGCCCGTATGCGCTCGGCCGCCTCACCCTCGGCGTAGTTCACCGCCAGGCGGTCCGCGATGATGAAGAGACCCCCGAGGATCACAGCGGTGATCAGCAGTATTCGCAGTGCTCGCATTGCTCGGTGTTCCCCCACCCTGTCCGCGACCGCCCCCGTCACATCATGATCGACGCGCGAAGCTACCCGTTGGTTCCCCTTCCCCCGCACGCGTCACTCAGGCCAGCGCGCGCCCCAGCAGGTAGACGGCGGGCGCGGCGAGCGCGAGCGGCAGCGCCACCCCGGCCGTCATGTGCACGAAGCGCGAGGGGTAGTCGTAAGCGGCGACCCGGTGCCCGACCAGGGCGCACACCCCGGCGCCCAGCCCCAGCAGCGCACCCTGCGCCCCCAGCCCGGTCACCCCGCCGACGGCGACACCGGCACCCGCGGCCGCGAGCAGCGCCACCACGAGCGACGCGGCGCCCGGCAGCGGCAGGGCGCGGGCCACCACCGTGACGGCGACCGCGAGGCCGCCCACGACGACCGCGCCGGAGGCGGCGGACGCGGCGGCCAGATACCCGGCCGCGACGACGGCGAGGGCGGAGGAGGCGACGGTGGCCATCAGGCCGTACTGCCGCTCGTCGGAACCCGCGTGACTGCGCAGCTGGAGGACCAGCACGAGGAGCACCCACACCCCGAGCGTGCCGAGGATCGCGGCGGGCGCGTGCTCCGCACCGGCCGCGAGCAGCGCGACGTCCGCGGTGAGGCCGCCCGCGAAGGCGAGCGCGATGCCCTGGCGGGCGGGCCACATGCCGTTGAGCCGGAACCAGCCGGCGGCGGTGACGGCCTGGAGCAGGACCAGCGGGAGCAGCAGCCCGTACGGCCCGAGGGCGGCGCCCGCGGCGAGGAGGCCGCCGAGGGCGGCGGTCAGCACGGCCGGCTGCATGCCCGGGTCGATGATCGGCGAGCGGCCCTCGGCGCGGGCCCGCTGGGCGTCGGTCAGCCGGACATGGCCGGAGGTGGTGGGCGCGCTGTAGCCGGCAGCGGTGCTCTCCGGGGTGCCGGGCGCGGGGTCCGGGGCGACCGCCCGCAGGTGGGTGGTCGGCGTGTCGTACGGAACCTCGGGAGGCAGCGAGTACGCGCCGGAGCCCGCGGCGCCCTGCACCGGAAGGTGAGCGGTGTCGGCGGCGGCCACGGGCGGGGCGGGCTGCTGCTGGTACGCCGTGGGCCGGACGGCCGGCTGGTACTGCGTGTCCCAGGTCTGGCCCTCCCACGTCTGCGCGACGTCCGGGTCCTGGTACCCGTGTCCGTACGGATACTGCTGATCGCTGCTCATGCTGTGGGGTTCACCCTCCTGCGAACGGCGGAAGCACCTCGACCGTGCCGCCCTCGGCCAGCCGTACGGTCTCATGGCTCCGGGTCCCGACGGGGTCACCGTCGACCAGGAAGGAACACCGCTGGAGTACCCGGGCCAGCTCGCCCGGGTGCCGCTCGCGGACGGCGTCCAGCGCCTCGGCCAGGTTCTCCGCGGCGTACGGCTCCTCGGAGATCCCGGCGGCGGCCTTGGCCGCGGCCCAGTAGCGGATCGTCCCCGCTGCCATGGCGGCACTCCTTTCGTCGGCCTCGTCGGCATCCATCATGAGCCATGGCACCGACAGCCCGTCCGCCATGCGGTCGGCCCAGCCCGTGAATCCATGGGCGACAACGATCGCCGTGTCCGTGACACTGGCTGTATGCGGTGCTGCGAGCGGCGGACGGACCGCGACACGGACCCCGCCGGATGTACGCAACGTTGCGTACAGAGGGCCCGGCGTGAGCGAGGGAACATCCACGATGTGAAATGCGCCCTCTTTCTCGGAGCTCCTGTGGGCTATTGTGCTGGGCAGAGGATCCGGGCAACGCAGCCCCCGGATCCTTTTGTGTTTTCCGACCGTTGTTACAGGCAGGTGAACAAGGGCTCTCAGGGCGCGGGGAGCCTCGTACGAAGCAGTGCCGCAACGTCCTCGCAGGGACCGAGGAGGAACCGACGTTATGGGCCGGCGAACCGTGCACGACCATAGGACGACGACCGGGGCAGGTGGAGTCCGATGAGCTCTCTGCTGCTCCTGACCAATGCCCTCCAGCCGTCGACGGAGGTGCTCCCCGCCCTCGGACTGCTGCTGCACAACGTGCGCGTGGCCCCCGCCGAGGGCCCGGCCCTCGTGGACACCCCGGGCGCGGACGTGATCCTCGTCGACGGCCGCCGCGACCTGCCGCAGGTGCGGTCGCTGTGCCAGCTGCTGCGCTCCACCGGGCCGGGCTGCCCGCTGATCCTGGTCGTCACGGAAGGCGGTCTCGCGGCCGTCACCGCCGACTGGGGCATCGACGACGTCCTCCTGGACACGGCCGGTCCGGCCGAGGTCGAGGCACGGCTCCGGCTGGCGACGGGCCGCCAGCAGATCACCGCCGACGACTCCCCCATGGAGATCCGCAACGGCGACCTGTCGGTCGACGAGGCGACGTACAGCGCCAAGCTCAAGGGCCGGGTCCTGGACCTGACCTTCAAGGAGTTCGAGCTGCTGAAGTACCTGGCCCAGCACCCCGGCCGGGTCTTCACCAGGGCGCAGCTCCTCCAGGAGGTGTGGGGGTACGACTACTTCGGCGGTACGCGCACGGTCGACGTCCACGTGCGGCGGCTGCGCGCCAAGCTCGGCCCCGAGCACGAGTCCCTGATCGGCACCGTCCGCAACGTCGGCTACCGCTTCGTGACGCCCGAGAAGGTGGAGCGCGCGGCCGAGGAAGCCCGGACGAAGGAGACGAAGGCGGCCAAGGCGGCGGCCGTCACCCGTACGGAGGACACCGAAGAGGTGGAGGAAGCCGCCGTACGACCTGCCCAGAGGTAGGTCACCCCGCGTAGACTGCCGCGCGTGGCCAAGGTGACGCGGGACGACGTGGCACGACTTGCGGGTACTTCGACCGCGGTCGTGAGCTACGTCATCAACAACGGACCCCGGCCGGTCGCCCCGGCCACGCGCGAGCGGGTACTCGCAGCGATCAAGCAGCTGGGCTACCGGCCCGACCGCGTCGCGCAGGCCATGGCCTCGCGGCGCACCGACCTCATAGGCATGATCGTCCCCGACGCCCGGCAGCCGTTCTTCGCGGAAATGGCGCACGCGGTCGAGAGGGCCGCCGCCGACCGCGGGAAGATGGTCCTCGTCGGCAACTCCGACTACCGCGACGAGCGGGAGATCCACTACCTGCGTGCCTTCCTCGGCATGCGGGTCGCCGGACTGATCCTGGTCAGCCAGGGCATGAGCGAGCGGGCCGCCCAGGAGATCGAGGCGTGGGACGCGCGCGTGGTGCTGCTCCACGAGCGGCCCGAGGCCCTCGACGACGTCGCGGTCGTCACGGACGACATCGGCGGCGCGCAGCTCGCCACCCGCCACCTCCTGGAGCACGGCCACGAGTACGTCGCCTGCCTCGGTGGCGTCGAGAACACCCCCGCCGTCGGTGACCCGGTGGCCGACCACGAGGAGGGCTGGCGCCGCGCGATGCTGGAGTCCGGCCGCTCGGTGGAGGGCCGGCTGTTCCAGGCCCCGTACAACCGCTACGACGCCTACCAGGTGGCCCTGAAGATCCTGGCGGGCCCCGACCGGCCGCCGGCGATCTTCTGCTCCACGGACGACCAGGCGATCGGCGTCCTGCGCGCGGCCCGCGAGCTGCGCCTGGACGTGCCGGGCGACCTGGCGGTGGCGGGCTTCGACGACGTCAAGGAGGCCGCGCTGACGGACCCGCCGCTGACGACGGTCTCCTCCGACCGTCCGGCGATGGCCCGCGCGGCGGTGGACCTGGTCCTGGACGACGGGCTGCGGGTGGCGGGGTCGCGCCGGGAGCGGGTCAAGCAGTTCCCGTCGGCGCTGATAGTGCGCCGGTCCTGCGGGTGCGACGGACAGTAGCCCCTCCTGGCGGGGCGCCTTTACACCGGGCATACGAGACTTTGCCCGGACTCTCAGTGCCTCCTCATACAGCTCTCATGTACGGCTCGCAGAGTCGTACCCATGACGGACCACACCCACGGTGACCCGCAGCAGCAGGCGTTCGCCCACCCGCCGCCCCCCGCGTACGCGCCGACGTACGCGCCGACGTACCCGCCGGCGACACGGCGTCGCGCCAAGCGTCCCGTCGCACTGATCGCGGCGGTCGCCATCGCCGCCGCCCTGGTCGGCGGAGGCACCTCCGCGCTCGTGCAGGAGCTCACCGGCGACGGCACCGCACCGACCGCCACCAACGGCGTGACCGGCACCCACGTGTCCCAGTCGGGCAAGGGCACCGTCGCCGGGGTCGCCCGGGCGGTGTCCCCGAGCATCGTGGAGATCAACGCGACGACCGGCTCCGGCAAGTCCACCGGCTCCGGCGTGATCATCACCGCCGGCGGCGAGATCGTCACCAACAACCACGTCATCGCGGGTGCCTCCGAGATCAAGGTCCGGCTCAGCGACGGCAGGACGTACACCGCCGAGGTCGTCGGCACCGACCCCGGCAAGGACCTGGCACTGATCAAGCTCCAGGGGGCGTCCGGGCTGAAGGCCGCCACCCTTGGCGACTCCGGCAGGGTCCGGGTCGGCGACCAGGTCGTCGCCATCGGGTCGCCCGAGGGACTGACCGGCACCGTCACCAGCGGGATCGTCTCCGCGCTCGACCGCGACGTGACGGTGGCCAAGGAGGGCGGGGGACAGCAGCCGGACCCCCGCCAGGGCTGGCCCTTCGAGTTCGGGGGACAGCGGTTCAACGGCGACACGGGCGCCTCGAAGACCACGTACAAGGCCATCCAGACCGACGCCTCGCTCAACCCCGGCAACTCCGGCGGCGCGCTGATCGACATGAACGGCGAGATCATCGGCATCAACTCCGCCATGTACGCGCCGAGCTCCGCCACCGGCTCCACGGCCGGCAGCGTCGGCCTCGGCTTCGCCATTCCGGTCGACACCGTGAAGGCGGACCTGGACGATCTCCGGTCCGGATCGGGATCGTGACGCGTGCGACGCTGGCCCCATGAACACTGACGCCGACCGCATCCTGATCGTCGACGACGAGCCCGCCGTCCGCGAGGCGCTCCGGCGCAGCCTCGCCTTCGAGGGGTACGGGACGGACGTCGCCGTCGACGGCGCCGACGCGCTCGCGAAGGTGGACGCGTACGCCCCCGATCTCGTCGTCCTCGACGTCCAGATGCCCCGCGTGGACGGCCTCACCGCCGCCCGCCGCATCCGCGCCGCCGGCTCGACCGTCCCCATCCTGATGCTCACCGCCCGTGACACGGTCGGCGACCGCGTGACGGGCCTGGACGCGGGCGCGGACGACTACCTGGTGAAACCGTTCGAGCTGGACGAGCTGTTCGCCCGCATCCGGGCGCTGCTGCGGCGCAGCTCGTACGCGGCGGCCTCGGGCGGCGCGGAGCCCGAGGGCGATGTGCTGGCCTTCGCCGACCTGCGGATGGACCTGGCGACGCGCGAGGTGACGCGGGGCGGGCGGCTCGTGGAGCTGACCCGTACGGAGTTCACGCTCCTGGAGATGTTCCTGTCGCACCCGCGGCAGGTGCTGACCCGGGAGCAGATCCTCAAGTCGGTGTGGGGCTTCGACTTCGAGCCGAGCTCCAACTCCCTGGACGTGTACGTGATGTATCTGCGGCGCAAGACGGAAGCGGCGGGCGAGCCCCGGCTGGTGCACACCGTGCGGGGTGTGGGGTACGTGCTGCGCGGCGGGGCCGCCGAGTGACCGGACCGCTCCGCCGCTTCCGCGCGCTGCCGCTGCGCTCGCGCCTCGCCCTGCTGACCGCGACGGCGGTGGCGGTGGCGGTGGCGGCGGTGGCCGTGACGTGCTGGTTCATGGTGCGCAACGCGCTGGTGGGGTCGCTGGACGACGCGCTGCGGGAGAACCGGGTGGCCCCGGCGGACGTCCTCGCCGTGTACCGGACGGCCTGCCGCGCCCCGGGCACGCCCCCGCCGGACCGCCCCAACCAGGACCTGTTCAAGCAGACCATCCAGGTGGTCGACGCCAAGGGCGTCAGCTGTGTGGTCTACGGCCAGCAGTCGGTCACCGTGACCCCCGACGACGTCGCGGTCGCCGACGGGCGGGCGGCGGAGACGGCGCACAACGCGCGGGCGTCCGACGGCTCGGACTACCGGGTGCTCACCTATCCCCTGCCGGGTTACTCCGGCGCGGTGTCCGTCGCCCGGCCGCTCAACGAGGTGGACGACGCCCTGAACACCCTCACCCTCGTCCTCGGTCTCGTCGCCGGTATCGGCGTCCTCGGCGCCGGCGCCGCCGGCCTGTGGGTGGCGCGGACGGGGCTGAAGCCGGTGGACCGGCTGACCGGGGCGGTGGAGCACGTGGCGCGGACGGAGGACCTGACCGTCCGCATCCCCGTGGAGGGCGAGGACGAGATCGCCCGCCTGTCGCGGTCGTTCAACGCGATGACCGCGGCCCTGGCCTCCTCCCGGGACCGGCAGGCGCAGCTGATCGCCGACGCGGGGCACGAGCTGCGTACGCCGCTGACGTCGCTGCGCACCAACATCGAGCTGCTGGCCCGCAGTGAGGAGACGGGGCGGGCGATCCCGCCCGAGGACCGGCACGCCCTGATGGCGTCGGTCAAGGCGCAGATGAAGGAACTGGCCGCCCTGATCGGTGACTTGCAGGAGCTGTCCCGGCCGGACGCGGCGGCCCCGGGGCGGTTGGAGGTGGTCGCGCTGCACGACATTCTCGGTACGGCGTTGGCACGGGCGCGGCTGCGGGGTCCGGAGCTGACGATCGCGGCCGACGACGTGCGGCCCTGGTACGTGCGGGCGGAGCCGGCGGGGCTGGAGCGCGCACTGGTGAACGTCCTGGACAACACGGTGAAGTTCTCCCCGCCGGGCGGCACGGTGGAGGTGGCGCTGGTGGACGGCGAGCTGACCGTGCGGGACCACGGGCCGGGCATCGCACCCGAGGAGCTGCCGCACGTGTTCGAACGGTTCTGGCGGTCGCCGTCGGCGCGCGGCCTGCCCGGGTCGGGGCTCGGCCTGTCGATCGTGGCGCGGACGGTGCGGCAGGCGGGCGGCGAGGTCGCGCTCACCGCGGCGGAGGGCGGCGGAGCCCGGGCGGTGATCCGGCTGCCGGGGGCTCCGACGCCGCCGCCGTCGGAACCGACAGCGGCCTGATCCCCCGGCCGGGGCCGGTTCCCCCTCGGCCCCGGCCGGGGGCGTGGCTCCCCAGCTTTCCGTCGCCGATCTTGTGGCGCAAATTGAGGTGGCCGGTATCCGCCATGACGTTTTTCACCGGTGGCCGAGGCAACCTCGGGCCGGAAAATCTCATGCGGGAGCGCTTCAGGCGTTGTGGCGGATCAGGGACTCGACGAGTCCCGCGCGGGTGTTGGGGAAGTCCATCGGGACGATGCCGAGCCCCTTCCAGCCGCTCGCTTCCGCCCCGTCGAGGAAGCCGTGGACGCGCGGGTTGAGCCGGTCGGCGTTCCAGCGGGGCGGGAGCAGAGGGGCGGTGGAGACGTAATTGACGTACAGCTTGCCGGGCTGTGCGGCGGCCTTGCGGAAGTGGGCCTCGATCTTCGGGTACTTGGCGAAGGGCTCGGCCATGTAGTCGTCCTGGATGTCGAACAGCGCGCCGTCCCCGTACCGCACGCCGGGCAGGCCGCCGTTGTCGGCGAGGAGGACGACCTTGCCGCGTGCCTCGCCGAGCGCGGGCAGCCCGTCGCCGATGCGGAAGAGGGGGCGCCAGCCCTTGGCGTCGAGGTAGAGGTCGAAGATCCGCCGGAAGGTGGCGTTGGAGTACTCCTGTTTCACGCGCATCATCACCGTCTCGGACGGGTGCGAGCGACGCTCGTGTTCTGGCAGGCGACCCACAGCCCGTCGGCGGGGGCGGCGGAGTTGTGCGTGCCGGGGATGGTCAGCGCCCGCAGCGGGGTGTCGCCGGGGAAGCGGGCCATCCAGTCCTGGGTGCCGAGCACCCGGGTGCGGGCGCGGGCGGGGGTGCCCAGCAGGGCGGTGGCGGACAGGGCGGCGGTGGCCGCGAGGAAGCTGCGTCGGCTCGGGTCCAGGTCCACGTCCATGCGCGGGAGAATGACGCGTACACGACATTGCTGCCAGAGACGTGCGCGGGGCGGCACGGCCGTTCACCGGCCCCCCGCCCCGCGCTCGTACCGCGTCCTACTTGATGACCGTGATCCGGTCGGCCTTCGGCGGCGCGATCGGCGCGCTCGCCGACGAGTTGGCCGCCAGGTAGGCGTTGAAGACGTCCAGGTCCGACGCGCCGACCAGCTTGTTCTTGCCCTGCGCCAGGGCCGGGAAGCCGTCGCCGCCGCCCGCGAGGAACTCGTTCATCGCGACGCGGTAGGTCTTCGCCGGGTCGAGCGGCTCACCGTTCAGCTTCACCGAGCCGGCCACGACACGCGCCGCGCCCGTCTTGGTCATGTCGAGGGTGTAGGTGAAGCCCTTCGACACCTGGAGGATCTTCGGGGAGGCCTCGTTCGAGCCGCTGACCTGCTGCTGGAGAGCGGTGATCAACTGGGCGCCGGTCAGGTCGACCACGTTCATCATGTTGGTGAACGGCTGCACGGTGAACGCCTCGCCGTACGTCACCACCCCGTCGCCCTCGGCGCCGGACGCCTTGTACACCAGGTCCGAGCGGATACCGCCCGGGTTCATCAGCGCGATCTGCGCACCGCCCTTGTCGGCGGGGGCGAGCCCGGCGAGCTGCGCGTCGGCGATCAGGTCGCCGAGCGGCTTCTCGTACGCGGTGGAACCACGGCCGTTGATGTCGGCGGAGATGTAGCCCTGCGGCTTGTTGGCGATCGGCGCGGCCAGCTTGCTCCAGCGCTCGATCAGCGAGGTCATGTCGGCGGCCTTCGGTACGTCACGCGACACCACGTGGTTCGCCGACTCCACCGACGTCCGCACGATGTCCTTGGTGCGGCGGTCGTACGTCAGCGTCGTGTCCGTGTAGAGCTTGCCGTACGAGGACGCCGAGGTGACCATGCGCGGCTTGCCGGACGGGTCCGGGATCGTGCACACGTACGCCTGGTGGGTGTGACCGGTGACCAGGGCGTCGACCTGCGGGTTCAGCTTCTTCGCGATGTCGACGATCGGGCCGGAGACGCCGTCGCCGGCGCCCGGGCTGTCGCAGTCGTAGTTGTACGAGGACGAGGCCGGCGCGCCGCCCTCGTGGATCAGGGCGACGATCGACTTGACGCCCTTGCGCTCCAGGACCTTCGTGTACGTGTCGATCGTCTCGACCTCGTCACCGAACTTCAGGCCCTTGACGCCCTCGGCGGTGACGATGTTCGGCGTGCCCTCCAGGGTCACCCCGATGAAACCGATCTTGACGCCCTTGCGCTCCCAGATGAAGTACGGGTCCAGGATCGGCCTGCCCGTCTTCTCGTCCGTCACGTTGGCCGCGAGGTACGGGAACTTCGCGCCGCGGAAGGTCTTGCCCTCCTCGTAGCAGCCGCCGGTGGGGTGGCAGCCGCCGTTCTGCATACGGGCCAGTTCCTTGGCCCCCTCGTCGAACTCGTGGTTGCCCACGGACGACACGTCGAGCTTCAGCTTGTTGAGCGCCTCGACGGTCGGCTCGTCGTGGAAGAGGCCCGACAGCATCGGCGAGCCGCCGATCATGTCGCCCGCGGCGGCGGTCACGGAGTACGGGTTGCCCTGGCGCGCGGTGCGCAGGTGCGTGGCGAGGTACTCGACACCGCCCGCGTCGATCTTCTCGGCCGTGCCGTCCGGGTGCGTGTGGGTGACCTGCCCGGACGAGCCGGCCGGCGGCTCCAGGTTGCCGTGCAGGTCGTTGAAGGAGAGCAGCTGCACGTCAACGGTGCGGCCCGGGTGGTGGCCGGCGGGCTTGCCCCGGTCGTCGGCACCTGCCGGCAGGGCGGCGACCAAGGCGCCGACGGTGGCCAGTCCGGCGGCGGTGGCGAGTATCCGCCGCCCCGCACGGTTCTTCTTCGCTGTCGCTGACATCTGTCCCCTCGTTGGTCAACAAGTCGTGTACGGCCCAGCGCAGCCTAGGGTCAACGCGCGTAGCGCAACAGGGGGTGGAGGGTTACAAGCCGGTTGCCATCGGCCGCCGTAGGCTCGTACGCATGACGACTGACGCCCCCGTACCGGCCCTCGAACCCGGCCGCCGTATCGATACCTTCGACGAGCTCACCCACGAGCAGGCCCAGGACGTCCTCGCCCTCCTCGCCGACGCCGCCCGCGCCGACGGCATGCAGGCCGTGTCCGAACAGGGGCGGCTCCAGCTGCGCGGTGGGCGGCGCGAAGGGGTGTCGCACCTGCTGCTCACCGTCCGCGGCGAACTCGTCGGCTACGCCCAGCTGGAGGACACCGACCCCGTCGAGGCCCCGGCCGCCGAACTGGTCGTCCACCCCTCGCACCGCGGGCGGGGCCACGGCCGGGCGCTGGGCTCCGCGCTGCTCGCCGCCTCGGGCAAGCGGCTGCGCGTGTGGGCGCACGGCGGCAAGTCGGCCGCCCGCCACCTGTCCCAGGTCCTGGGGCTGACCCTCTTCCGGGAGCTCCGGCAGATGCGCAGGCCGCTCGCCGACCTGTCGGACCTCCCCGAGCCGGTGCTCCCGCCCGGCATCGCCGTGCGCACCTTCGTGCCCGGCCAGGACGACGCGGCGTGGCTGGCCGTCAACGCCGCCGCGTTCGCCCACCACCCCGAGCAGGGGTCACTGACCCAGCGGGACCTGGACGACCGCAAGGCGGAGCCGTGGTTCGACCCGAAGGGCTTCTTCCTCGCCGTTCGGGAGCCGGACGGCGAGATCGTGGGCTTCCACTGGACGAAGGTGCACGCCGAGGAGCAGTTGGGCGAGGTGTACGTCGTCGGCGTCAGCCCCGAGGCGCAGGGCGGCGGCCTGGGCAAGGCGCTGACCGCGATCGGGCTGCGGCACCTGGCGGCCGAGGGCGTGCCGACGGCGATGCTGTACGTGGACGCGGACAACACGGCCGCGGTGCGGGTGTACGAGGGGATGGGCTTCACCACGCACGAGGTGGACCTGATGTACCGCTCGGAGACGTGACGTACCGCCCGCAGACGTGACGGCGGTGACCTGAGAGACGGGCGAGGTGTTGACACCTCGCCCTCTCTTGCACCACCCTTTCACTACTTGATTAGTGAAAGGGTGGTGCAAGGACGTGGTCGAGTACCGCATCGACCGGCGCAGCGGCGTCGCCACCTACCTCCAGATCGTCCAGCAGACCAAACAGGCCCTCCGCCTGGGCCTACTGGAACCCGGCGACAAGCTGCCCACGGCACGCGAGGTCGTCGAGGCCACCGCCATCAACCCGAACACGGTGCTCAAGGCCTACCGCGAGCTGGAACGGGAGGGCCTCGTCGAAGCCCGCCGGGGCCTCGGCACCTTCGTCCGGAGGACCCTGGGCAGCGCCCCGGCCGACTCCCCCCTGCGCGGCGAACTCGCCGACTGGGCCGCCCGCGCCCGTGCGGCCGGACTGGAGCGGGACGACGTGACGGCGCTCTTCACCTCCGTACTGGAACAGCTCTACGAGGGGGACCACTCATGACCAGCGCCTTGGAGGCCCACGGCCTCGGCAAACGGTACGGGCGGCGGCAACCCGCCCTGCACGACTGCGCCTTCCGGCTCCCCGCCGGCCGTGTCTGCGCGCTCGTCGGCCCCAACGGCGCCGGCAAGTCCACACTCCTCGCCCTGGCCGCCGGCCTGATGCGGCCGACCGCCGGCACGGTCCGGGTCCTCGGCACCGACCCGGCGTCCGCCCGCGGGCGCATGGCGTACGTCGCCCAGGACAAACCGCTGTACCCGCAGCTCACGGTCGCCGACACCCTCCGCATGGGCGCCGAACTCAACCCGGAACGCTGGGACGCCGACGCGGCGGAGCGCGTCGTCGGAACGCTCGATCGCGCCGCCCGCGTCCGCAGCCTCTCGGGCGGCCAGCGCACCCGCGTCGCGCTCGCCCTCGCGCTCGGCAAGCGCCCCGAACTGCTCCTGCTCGACGAGCCCATGGCCGACCTCGACCCGCTCGCCCGCCACCAGCTCATGGGCACGCTCATGGCGGACGCGGCCGAGCGCGGCACGAGCATCGTGATGTCGTCGCACATCCTCGGCGAACTGGAGGGCGCCTGCGACTTCCTGCTGCTCGTCGACGGCGGCCGCGTCCGCCTCGCCGGCGGCATCGACGACATCCTCACCGCCCACACCCTGGTCACCGGCCCGGTCGGCGACCTGGCCCCGCACACGGTCGTGGAGTCCCGCGTCACCGGCCGCCAGCTCACCGCGCTCGTCCGCCGCGACGGCCCGGTCGACACCGCGTCCTGGCACACCACGGAACCGTCCCTGGAGGACCTGTTGCTCGCCCATCTCCGCTCCCCGGACGCCCCGCCGCTCCTGACCCCGAGCGCGTCCCCGGCCGTGGGCGGGACGGTGGCGGCATGAGCGCCCTCACCCCGCAGGGGCTGACCTGGACGGTGCTCCGGGTGCACCGCAGAGCGCTGCTGGTCTCCGGCGCCTTCGTCACGCTCGCCGCCATCGCCCTGGTGTGGCTGCGCTCGGTGGGGCAGGAGGCCGCGGGTTTGCCCACGTCGTGCGCCTCACCGGCCAGACCCGGGGTGCCGCTCTGCGACGCCGAGTTCTTCCAGCGGCCGCCCTCCGACTTCGCCGGGGACATGAGCCTCGCCTCCACCGTCATCGCGTGGCTCCCGCTGGCCGTGGCCCTCTATGCCGGCGCCGTGATGTTCGGAGCGGAGCTGGAACGCGGCACGGCCCGCCTCGCCTGGACCCAGTCCGTCACTCCCGGTCGCTGGTTCGCCGCCAAGCTCGTCCTCCCCGCCGTGGTGATCACCGCAGGCTTCACGGTCCTCTCCCTGCTGTACCGCTGGGCCCGCGGCTCCGCCCCCCGTGCGCTGTCCGACGAGTGGTACTACCCGGACGTCTTCGTGGCGATGGGCCCCGTGGTCCTCGCGTACGCCCTGCTCGCCCTGGCCGTCGGCGCGCTCGCGGGCCTGCTGGTACGCCGTGCACTACCCGCCGGGGGTATCGCGCTCGCCGTCACCGGCCTGGTGATGGTGCTCTGCGAGCGGTGGCGGTCCGACCTGTGGCCCCCCGTCGAGCAGGTGTGGAAGAACTCCCGCGGCGAAATCGGCAACAGCTCCTGGCAGCTCGACATGGGCATGATCACGCCCTCCGGCCGGCGCATCCATGACTGCCTGCAGCCGGGCGTCCCGGCACCGCCGGGGTGCTACGAGGCCCGCTCGGCGCGCCAGTGGTACCACCTCCACCACCCGAGCTCGCACTCCTGGCCCCTCCAGCTCGTCGAGACCGGCATCGTCCTCGCCCTCGCGGCCCTGGCCACGGTGATCGCGTTCCGGGTGCTGCGCCGCCACCACGCGTAACCACCGCCCCGGGGCGGACGGCCAGGACGGGGGTCCGGCCGTCCGCCCCCAGCACGTCACGTCGCCGTTACCGACCATTCAGACACGCTTGCGAAGCTCGCTCAATGAAGCCCGCCACGTCCGCGGCCCGCTCCGACGCGCTTGACCAGCCCATCGCGCGGAAGAATGGTGCCATGAGCCAGCAGCCCGCCGAGGTCCAGGTCCCGCAGTCCCAGCCGTCCGTCGGCTCCATTGCCGCGCACCGGCCGCACACCGTGGCGCACGTCCCCGTGTCCGACCTCGCACGGGATCTCGACGCCGATCTCGACTCGTACGAGGAGGACGGCACGGGCGCCGAGCTGCCGGCCGGCCGGTTCCTGGACCGGGAGCGCAGCTGGCTGGCGTTCAACGAGCGGGTGCTGGAGCTCGCCGAGGACCCGGCGACCCCGCTCCTCGAACGAGCCAACTTCCTCGCCATCTTCGCCTCCAACCTGGACGAGTTCTTCATGGTCCGGGTGGCGGGCCTCAAGCGCCGGATCGCCACCGGCGTGGCCACCCGGTCCGCGTCCGGGCTCCAGCCCCGCGAGGTCCTCGACCTGATCTGGACCCGGTCGCGGGAGCTCATGGCCCGGCACGCCGCCTGCTTCCAGCAGGACATCTGCCCCGCGCTGGCCGACGAGGGCATCCACCTCATCCGCTGGCCCGAGCTGACCGAGAAGGAGCAGGCGCGGCTGTTCACGCTGTTCCGCCAGCAGATCTTCCCGGTCCTCACGCCGCTCGCCGTCGACCCCGCGCACCCCTTCCCGTACATCTCCGGCCTCTCCCTCAACCTGGCCGTCGTCGTCCGCAACCCCGTCAGCGGCCACCGGCACTTCGCGCGCGTGAAGGTCCCGCCGCTGCTCTCCCGGTTCCTCGAGGCCTCCCCTCAGCGCTACGTCCCCCTGGAGGACGTCATCGCCGCGCACCTGGAGGAACTGTTCCCGGGCATGGAGGTGCTGGCGCACCACATGTTCCGGGTGACCCGCAACGAGGACCTGGAGGTCGAGGAGGACGACACCGAGAACCTGCTCCAGGCGCTGGAGAAGGAGCTCATGCGGCGCCGCTTCGGGCCGCCGGTGCGCCTGGAGGTCGAGGAGTCGATCGACCCGTACGTCCTCGACCTCCTCGTCCGCGAGCTGAAGGTCTCCGACGCCGAGGTCTACCCCCTGCCCGGGCCACTGGACCTGACCGGCCTCTTCGGCATCTCCGCCCTCGACCGGCCCGAGCTGAAGTACCCCAAGTTCGTCGCCGGGACCCACCGCGACCTCGCCGAGGTCGAGTCGGCGTCCGCGCCCGACATCTTCGCCGCCCTGCGCGAGCGGGACGTCCTCCTCCACCACCCTTACGACTCGTTCTCCACCTCCGTCCAGGCCTTCCTGGAGCAGGCGGCCGGCGACCCCGACGTCCTGGCCATCAAGCAGACCCTGTACCGCACCTCCGGCGACTCCCCGATAGTCGACGCCCTCATCGACGCCGCCGAGTCCGGCAAGCAGGTCCTCGTCCTCGTCGAGATCAAGGCCCGCTTCGACGAGCAGGCCAACATCAAGTGGGCCCGCAAGCTGGAGGAGTCGGGCTGCCACGTCGTGTACGGGCTGGTCGGCCTGAAGACCCACTGCAAGCTGTCGCTCGTCGTCCGCCAGGAGGGCGACACGCTGCGCCGCTACAGCCACGTCGGCACCGGCAACTACCACCCCAAGACGGCCCGCCTGTACGAGGACCTGGGCCTGCTGACCGCCGACCCGCAGGTCGGCGCGGACCTGTCCGACCTGTTCAACCGGCTGTCGGGCTACTCCCGCCGCGAGACCTACCGCCGCCTCCTCGTCGCGCCCAAGTCGCTGCGGGACGGCCTGATCTCACGGATCAACAAGGAAATCGTCCACCACCGCGCGGGACGGCCCGCCTACGTCCGCATCAAGGTCAACTCGCTGGTCGACGAGGCCGTCATCGACGCCTGCTACCGCGCCTCGCAGGCGGGCGTGCCGGTGGACATCTGGGTGCGCGGCATCTGCGCCGTACGGCCGGGAGTGGCCGGCCTGTCGGAGAACATCCGGGTCCGCTCGGTCCTCGGACGGTTCCTGGAACACTCCCGGATCTTCGCGTTCGGGAACGGCGGCGAGCCCGAAGTCTGGGTCGGCAGCGCCGATATGATGCACCGTAACCTCGACCGCCGCATAGAGGCTCTGGTACGGGTCTCCGACCCGTCCCACCGCGCGGCCCTCACCCAGCTGCTGGACACCGGCATGGCCGACACCACCTCCTCCTGGCACCTCGGACCGGACGGGGACTGGACGCGGCACGCGACGGACCACGACGGCCGGCCGCTGCGGCACGTCCAGGAGATGCTGATCGACGCGCGGAGGCGCCGACGTGCACAAACCTGACCACATCCCGGCCGGTTCCGCGGGGGAGACCCTGGCGCCCTACCTCCACGCCCGGGCGGCGGACTTCCTCCGCAGCCTCCGGCTCCACACCGAGTCCGGCGCGGACACGGCGGGCGCCGAGGAGGCCGCCCGGGGGCTGCGGGCCGCCGCCCGCCGCATCAGCGGAACGCTGCACACCTTCCGGCCGCTGCTGGACGCCACCTGGGCGGACCAGCTGCGCACCGAACTCGCCTGGCTCTCCGGCACGCTGGCGGCCGAGCACGCCTGTACGTCGCGGCTCGTCCGGCTCGTCGACGCGCTGGCCCGGCTGTCGGGCGGAACGGCGACGGTCCCGGCTCCCAGGAGCGGCGGGTCCGGAGCCCAGGCCCTGGCCGTGGGCGCCGCGCGGGCGGGGGCGCTGCTGGAGCGGCAGCTCACCCTGGCCAGGACGCGCGCCCACTCCGCCGCGCTCCAGGCGCTGGGCTCGTCCCGGTTCCACGCGGTCGCCGACGCGGTGGCACTCCTGGCCTCGGAGGTGCCCCTGGGGCCGGCCGCGGCCGCGCCGGCCGCCGAGGTGCTCGGCCCGCCCGCGGAGGTCGTCGAGCGGCGCCTGCTGGACGCGGTGGCCGCCCTGCCGATGGCCCCGGCGGTGGGCGGTGAGCAACTGGACGGGCCCTGGCACCAGGTGCGGCTCCTGCTGCGGCTGCACCGGTACGCGGGCGAAGTGCGGGGCGCGGAACCACTGCTGTACGAGGCGGGCCGGGCGCTGGACCGCCACCGGGACGCCGCGGAGGCCGCGGCCGCCGCCGCGACGGCCGCGCGTACGCCGCGCATCGCGCCCGCGACGGCCTACGCGCTCGGGGTGCTGCACGCGGACCAGCGGCACGAGGTGGAGGCGGCGCGGCACGCCTTCCAGCGCGCCTGGCAGCGGACGGCGGTGACGACGTGATCCGCGCGGCGGGCTGCGTGCTGTGGCGCCGCTCCCCCTCCGGCGACGGGATCGAGCTGGCGGTGATCCATCGCCGCAAGCACGCGGACTGGTCGCTGCCCAAGGGGAAGCTGGAGCCCGGCGAGGAGGCGCGGCAGGCGGCGGTCCGGGAAGTGCTGGAGGAGACCGGCATGACGTGCGCCCCCGGCCCCGAACTGCCCACCGCACGGTACGAGGTCTCCGGCCGCCCCAAGGAGGTCCGCTACTGGGCCGCCGAGGCCACCGGCGGGACGTTCGTACGCAACCACGAGGTGGACGACCTGGTCTGGCTGGCCCCCGAAGCCGCCCGCGCGCGCCTCACGTACGACAAGGACAAGGACCTCGTGTCCGCGTTCCTGGCCACGCGCTCGGCATTCTGACCGCCCCGCGGTCCCTGCCGGTGGGTGGGGGGTGCGGCCCCTCCGGGCGAGTGCTGCGCCCCGGCCCCGCGGTCCCTGCCGGTGGGTGGGGGTGTGGCCCCTCCGGGCGAGTGCTGCGCCCCGGCCCCGCGGTCCCTGCCGGTGGGTGGGGGGTGTGGCCCCTCCGGGCGAGTGCGCGCCCGGCCCCGCGGTCCCTGCCGGTGGGTGGGGGGTGCGGCCCCTCCGGGCTCACCTCCTCGAGGCCGGCGGCCTTGGGCTCCGGCAGGGGAGCCCGCCCGTTGCCGCCAACCTCTGCGGGGGCGACCCTGCACGGCCACACCCCGGTCGTACGCCGACTGCGGGCCGGATTTCCCCGGGCTGTGACTCGCGGTGCGGAGTCTGCGGGTGTGGGGGCCGCTGTGCCGTGTACGGCGAGGAGGGGCCGTGCAGGGTCGCCCCCGCAGCCGATCGGCGGCCGGAAACGGCGACGAGAGTGCTCGGGCACCCCGCCGACGGCGAGGAG
>NZ_JBEPEL010000054.1:0-49326 GCF_040300825.1 Streptomyces sp. NPDC000229 | reverse complement strand
CCCCGGCCCCGCGCGGCGTCCCGCAGATCGAGGTCTCCTTCGACATCGACGCCAACGGCATCATGCACGTGACCGCGAAGGACCTCGGCACGGGCCGGGAGCAGAAGATGACCGTCACCGGTGGCTCCGCCCTGCCGAAGGACGACATCGACCAGATGGTCCGGGACGCCGAACGCCACGCCGAGGAGGACCGGCGCCGCCGGGAGGCCGCCGAGACGCGCAACCAGGGCGAGCAGCTCGTCTACCAGACGGAGAGGTTCCTCAGGGACAACGAGGACAAGGTCCCGGGTGAGGTGAAGAGCGAGGTCGAGGGCGCCCTCGCCGAGCTGAGGGAGAAGCTGAAGGGCGAGGACACCGCCGAGATCCGCACCGCCACGGAGAAGGCCGCGGCCGTCTCGCAGAAGCTCGGCCAGGCCATGTACGCGGACGCGTCACAGGGCGCCGGCGGTGCGGGTTCCGGCGCCGGGTCCGGCCCCGGTTCCGGTTCCGGGGAGGGCTCGAAGGGCGGCGCCGACGACGAGGTGGTGGACGCCGAGATCGTCGACGACGACCGGCAGCAGCAGGGAGGCGGAGGATGAGGCAGGGTACGCGCAGGCTGACCACGGTGACCGGCCGCACCGGCCCGCCACCGATGATCGCCCCGGCCGCGCCCGGCCCGTCCGCCACCCCCGCCACCCGCCGGGACCCGGACGGCCCGGGGCCCACCCCACCGCGCCCGGACGAACCGGCCCGCCCGGACGGCTCCGGCCACCCCGGCTCTGCCGGCCGTGCACGGCGGGACCAGCGGGAGACGGGAGAAGCGCGCGCACGGCAGTCGCCGCCCCCGGGCGCCGCCGCGCTCGCCGTGGCACTGGAGGAGCGGACGGCCGACCTCCAGCGGCTGAAGGCCGAGTACGACAACTACCGAAGCCGAGTGCACCGCGACCGTCTCGCGGTGCGCGAGGCGGCCGTGGCCAACGTACTGCGCGGGTTCCTGCCCGTGCTGGACGCCGTCGAGGAGGCGGCCGGGCAGGGCGAGCTCACCGGCGGCTTCCAGCGCGTCGCCCTGGCCCTGGACACCGAACTCCGCGCCCTGGGCCTCGCAGCCTTCGGCGCGGTCGGCGACCCGTTCGACCCGCGCGTCCACCAGGCCGTCGCCTACCTCCGCTCCGCACTGGTCGACCGGCCCGTGTGCAGCGAGATCGTCCGCCCCGGATACCGGGTCGGCGACCACCTCCTGCGCCCCGCCGAGGTCACCGTCACCGGTCCCGCCCACCGGTGAAAAAAGAGGTCCGTGACGTGGCAGGTGCCCGGCACCGTTAGCGTGTACGGGGTTCACAACGGTGCCCGTGCGGGTCCTGGGGGCGGAGGAGCGGTACACATGCAGGTCGGAGCGGCATCGTGAGAATGCTGCACACATCGGACTGGCACCTGGGGCGGTCCTTCCACCGGGTGAGCCTGCTCGAGGCACAGTCCGCGTTCCTCGACCACCTCGTGGCGACGGTCCGTGAGCACGACGTCGACGTGGTGCTGGTGGCCGGGGACATCTACGACCGCGCCGTGCCGCCGCTGCCCGCCGTGGAGCTGTTCGACACCGCGCTGCACCGGCTGGCCGAGGCGGGCGTACCCACGGTGATGATCTCCGGCAACCACGACTCGGGCCGCAGGCTCGGCGTCGCGGCCGGGCTCATCGAGCGCGCCGGGATCCACCTGCGGACCGACCCGGCCGGGGTCGGCACCCCGGTCCTGCTCGCCGACGCACACGGCGACGTGGCGTTCTACGGACTGCCCTACCTCGAACCGGCTCTCGTCCGCGACCGGTTGGGCGCCGAGAAGGCCGGGCACGAGGCCGTCCTCACCGCCGCCATGGAACGGGTCCGCACCGACCTCGCCGGCCGCGCGCCCGGCACCCGCTCCGTCGTCCTCGCCCACGCCTTCGTCGCGGGCGGCGCCCCGAGCGACAGCGAACGCGACATCACCGTCGGCGGCGTGGCCGCCGTCCCGGCCGGGGTGTTCGACGGAGTCGACTACGTCGCACTCGGACACCTCCACGGCAGCCAGGCCCTCACCGAGCGGGTCCGCTACTCCGGCTCGCCGCTCGCGTACTCCTTCTCCGAGACCGACCACCGCAAGACCATGTGGCTCGTCGACCTCGAGGGGGACGGGGCGATCCGCGCCGAACGCATCGACTGCCCGGTGCCGCGCCCCCTCGCCCGCGTCCGGGGACGGCTCGACGACCTCCTCGCCGACCCCGCCCTCGCCCGGCACGAGGACTCCTGGGTCGAGGCCACCCTCACCGACCCGGTCCGCCCCGCCGAGCCCATGGCCCGCCTCACCGAGCGCTTCCCCCACACGCTCAGCCTCCTCTTCGCCCCCGAGCGCCCCGGCGACGAGCCCGACGCCTCGTACGCGCAGCGCCTGCGCGACCGCGACGACCAGCAGATCGCCGAGGACTTCGTCGCCCACGTACGCGGCGGGGCGGGCCCCGACGAGCAGGAGCGCGCGGCGCTCCTGGCCGCCTTCGACGACGTACGGGTGGACATGGCACAGCGCGAGGTGGCCGGGTGAGGCTCCACCGGCTCGACATCACCGGCTTCGGCCCGTTCGGCACCACCCAGACCGTCGACTTCGACACCCTGTCCCAGGCCGGTCTCTTCCTGCTGCACGGCCCCACGGGCGCCGGCAAGACCTCCGTCCTCGACGCCGTCTGCTTCGCCCTGTACGGGGCGGTTCCCGGCGCCCGGCAGAGCCCCGGGACCTCGCTGCGCAGCGACCACGCGCCGGTGGGCACGTACACCGAGGTCGTGCTCGACCTGACCGTGGCCGGCCGGCGGCTGGAGATCACCCGGCGGCCCGCCCAGCCGCGCCCCAAGAAGCGGGGCGGCGGCTTCACCACCGAGAAGGCCCAGTCGTGGCTGCGGGAGTACGACGCGCAGAGCGGCACCTGGAAGGGGCTCAGCCGCTCCCACCAGGAGATCGGCGAGGAGGTCACCCAACTGCTCGGCATGAGCCGTGACCAGTTCTGCCAGGTGGTGCTCCTGCCGCAGGGCGACTTCGCACGGTTCCTGCGCGCCGACGCCGAGGCGCGCGGCAAGCTCCTCGGCCGGCTCTTCGACACCCGGCGCTTCGCCGCCGTCGAGGAGCGCCTGGCCGAGCTGCGGCGCACCGCCGAGCAGCAGGTCAAGGACGGCGACGAACGGCTCCTCGCCCTCGCGCACCGAATGGTCCAGGCAGCGGGCGACGCCGCCGGAGGGTGGCCCGCGCCGGAGGGCAAGCCCGGCGACCCGGGGCTCGCCGGCGCCGTCCTCGGCTGGGCGGCCGTGGCCCGGTCGGGTGCCCGCGAAGCGAAGGACGTCGCCGAATCGGCGCTGGCCGCCGCCGAGAGCCGGCGGGCCGCCGCGCGCCGCGCCCTCGACGACGAGCGGGAGCTGGCCGCGCGGCAGCAGCGGTACGAGGACGCCCGGCGGCGCGGCGCCGAGCTGGACGCCCGGCGGCACGAGCGTGACGGGTGGGAGGCCCGGCTGCAGCGGGGCCGCAAGGCCGAGCGGGTGGCCGGCCCGCTGAGCGTGCGCGACGACGCCGAGCGGGAGCACCGCACGGCGCGCCACGCGCACGAGCGGGCCGTGGCCGGCCTGCCGCCGGACCTCGCCGACGCGGGCGCCGAGCACCTGGCCGCGCTGGCGGGGAGGCTGAGGGAGGACCTCGGCGGCCTCGACACCGCCCGCCGGGCGGAGCGGCGCGCCGCTGAGCTGGCCCGCGAGCGCGACGAACTGGACCGGCAGGCCCACGCCGACGAGGTGGCCCTCCAGGACGCGGACGTGTGGCTGGCCGGCTGGGAGACCTCCCGCCGTGCCCTCCAGGACCGCGTCGAGGCCGCCCAGGAGGCCGCGACCCGCGCCGAACACCTCGCGGGCCGTCTGGAACCCGCCCGCCGCCGACTGGCCGCCGCCCGCCGCCGCGACGCGCTGGTACGGGACGTGTCGGCCGCCGCCGCTCGCCTGACGGCCGCGCGGGAGCACGCCAACGCCGCCCACGAGGCGTGGCTGGACCTGCGGGAGCGCCGGCTGCGGGGCATCGCCGCGGAACTCGCGGCCGGTCTCGCCGACGGTGAGCCCTGCGCGGTCTGCGGCTCCGCCGACCACCCGGCCCCCGCCCGCGCCGACGCCGACCACGTCGACCGTACGACGGAGGACGCGGCCTACGACGCCCACACCCGCGCCGACCAGGCCCGCTCGGCCGCCGAACGCGAACTCGCGGTCGTGGAGGAGGCGTTGGCGGCCGCCCGCGCGGAAGCAGCCGGCCTGGGCGCCCCGCGGCGCGGCGGTGCCGTTGCCGGGGCCGACTCCCCGGGCCGGGGTGGAGTGCCCGGCCGGGGTGGCGCGCCCGCGGGTGAGGCACCGGGAGGCGGCGCCGCAGCGGTCGCGGCCCATGCCGACGCGCCCGCGGGCCCCCGCCCGGTGGCGGCAGCGCCGTGCGACGGCGCCTCCGGGGGCGATGCCCTCGGCCGCGACGGAGCGCCTGGCGCGGGCGGACCGGCCGTCGGCGCCGACCAGCCTTCCGTCGCCGAACTCGCCGACGACGTCGCGCGGTTGGAACGCGCGCACGCCGAGGCGCGTGAGATGGCGGGGGGCGCGCACGCGGCGCGGGAGGCGCTCGACCGGGCCGAGGCGGAGTACCGGCGGAGGCTGGACGTGCGGCAGCAGGTCGAGCGCCGGGCCGCCGCGCGGACCTCGCAGCGCGACGCGCTCGACCGGGAGCAGGCGGCCGTGGACGCCGAGCTCGCCCGGGTGCCGGGCGGTGCCGTCGCCGAGCACGCCGCGTCCCTGGAGCACCGGATCGCCCGCCTCACCGAGGCCGCCGACGCCGTACGTACCGTCGAGGACACGGCCCGCCGTCTGAAGGAGGCCGACGACCGGCTGGCCGACGCCGCGTTCCGGGCCGGGTTCGACACCCCGGCCGCCGCGGCCGCCGCGCTGCTCGACGACGTGACCCACCGCGACCTCCAGCGCCGGCTGGACGCCTGGCAGGCGGAGGCCGCGGCGGTGGCCGACCGGCTCGCCGAGCCGGAGACACGGGCCGCGGCCGAGCGCCCGCCCGCCGACCCGGACGGCGCCCATGCCGCCCACGCCGCCGCCGACCGCGCCGCCCGCGACGCGGACTCCGCCCTGGCCGCCCACCGCGAGCGGTGCGCCGAGCTGGACCGGCTGTCCCGGCAGGCCGCCACCGAGGTGCGGCGCCTGGGGCCGCTGCGCGAGGAGTACGACCGGGTGGCCCGGCTGGCCGGGCTGACCGCCGGCACGTCCGCGGACAACGAGCGCAAGATGCGGCTGGAGTCCTACGTGCTCGCGGCCCGGCTCGAACAGGTGGCGGCCGCCGCGACGGCACGCCTGGCGCGCATGTCGGCCGGCCGGTACACGCTCGTCCACTCCGACGCCCGGTCCGGCGGCAAACGGGCGGGCCTCGGCCTGCACGTCGTCGACGCGTGGACGGGCAGCGAGCGCGACACGGCGACGCTCTCCGGCGGGGAGACGTTCTTCGCGTCGCTGGCGCTGGCGCTGGGGCTCGCCGACGTGGTCACGGACGAGGCCGGCGGCGTACGGCTCGACACGCTCTTCATCGACGAGGGGTTCGGCAGCCTCGACGACCAGACCCTCGACGAGGTGCTGGACGTCCTGGACTCGCTGCGCGAGCGGGACCGCAGCGTCGGCATCGTCAGCCACGTCGGTGACTTGCGCCGCCGCATCCCCACCCAGCTGGAGGTCGTCAAGGAGCGCGGTGGTTCCGCGGTGCGGCTGCGCGGCGGGGGAGTGGTCAGCGGCTGATCGAGCGGCGCGGCAGCGGCGACGAGTAGACGACGCTCGTCGTCACCGAGCCCAGCACGGCGACCTTTCCGGAGATCTCCTCCAAGTGCCGCATCGAACGGGCGGCGACCTTCAGCACGAAGCAGTCGTCGCCCGTGACATGGTGCGCCTCCAGGATCTCCGGCGTCGCGTCCAGCAGGTCGTGGAACGGCTTGTAGTTGCCGTTGGGGTAGCGGAGCCGTACGAAGGCGAGGATCGGCAGCCCGAGGCGTTCCTGGTCGACGACCGCGGTGTAACCCGCGATCACGCCCGCCTCCTCCAGCCTGCGGACCCGCTCGGTGACGGCGCTCGCGGACATGGAGACGGTACGGGCCAGTTCGGCGAAGGTGGCCCGGCCCTGGTCCTGGAGGGCAGCGAGGATGCGCCAGTCGGTGGCGTCCGGGGAAAATCCGGTCATGGCCGAGGGATAGCAGGGGAATCCCCGGCTGAACAAGGCAACCTCCGGGAATCGTCACTTCATCGAGATGATCAAGGGCCGTAGATTTCTGGACATGACGACAACTCGGCTCACCAGCGCCCCCGCCGCCAACCCCGTGCTCCGCGTTCCGCCGGCCTCGCCGGCCGCGGCCGCCGCCTACTTCTCGGCGAGCCTCGCCTTCCACGCGGACGTCTCCGACGTGGCCGCCGCCCTCGCCGCCGACGGTGACCCGGGTTTCGTCGTCCTGGACTCCCGGTCGACGGAGTCCTGGGACCAGGGCCACATCCCCGGCGCCGTCCACCTGCCGACGGCGCTGATCCCCGAGCAGGCGGAGCAGCTGCTGGACAAGGCGGTGCCGGTCGTCACGTACTGCTGGGGGCCGGGCTGCAACGGCGCCACGCGCGCGGCCCTCGCCCTCGCGGAACTCGGCTACCAGGTCAAGGAGATGCTCGGCGGCTTCGAGTACTGGGCCCGGGAGGGTTTCGCGTACGAGACGTGGGAGGGCGTCCGCACGCGCGACGCCGACCCGCTGACCGCCCCGATCGACGCGGACGACTGCGGCTGCTGACGGCACGGCGACCTCCGGGGCCGCGCCCCGGGGTCGTCACGGCCGGGCCGGGAGAGGCCCCGGCACCGGCCCGCGGACGCCCGGGCGCCTCACAGCCGGGCCAGTTCGTCCACCAGGTCGTCCAGGCCGAGCGAGCCCTGGGACAGCGCGGCCATGTGCCACTTCTTCGCGTCGAACGCGTCGCCGTGCGCCTGGCGGGCCTTCTCCCGGCCCAGCAGCCAGGCGCGCTCGCCGAGTTTGTAGCCGATGGCCTGCCCGGGCATCGACAGGTAGCGGGTCAGCTCGCTCTCGACGAACGCCGGCGGGCGGCTGGTGTGGCGCTGGAAGAACTCCTGCGCCAGTTCCGGCGTCCACCGCTCACCCGGGTGGAACGGCGAATCCGCCGGGATCCGCAGGCCCAGGTGCATACCGATGTCCACGATCACCCGGCAGGCCCGCATCATCTGGCAGTCCAGGTAGCCCAGGCGCCGCTCCGCGTCGGGCAGGAACCCCAGCTCGTCCATGAGCCGCTCCGCGTACAGCGCCCAGCCCTCCGCGTTGGCGCTCACCAGGCCGATGGTCGCCTGGTAGCGGGACAACTGGTCGGCGACGTGCACCCACTGCGCGATCTGGAGGTGGTGGCCCGGCACGCCCTCGTGGTACCAGGTCGACACCAGGTCGTACACCGGGAACCGCGTCTCGCCGTCGACCGGCAGCCAGGTGCGGCCGGGGCGGGAGAAGTCCTCGGACGGACCGGTGTAGTACGGGGCCGCCGCCCCGCCCGGCGGGGCGATCCGCGACTCCACCTTCCGTACCCGCTCGGCGAGTTCGAAGTGCGTGCCGTCCAGGGCCTCGATCGCCTCGTCCATCAGGCGCTGGAGCCAGGCCCGTACCTCCTCGACCCCCTCGATGTGCGTACCGTGCTGGTCGAGGTGGGCGAGCGCCTCCCAGGGCCCGGCGCCCGGCAGGATCTTCTCCGCCTCGGCCTTCATCTCGGCGAGCAGCCGGTGGTATTCGCCCCAGCCGTACGCGTACGCCTCGTCGAGGTCGCAGTCGCTGCCGTTGAAGTAGCGCGACCAGCGGGCGTACCGCTCGCGGCCCACCGTGTCGGGGGCGCCCTTCACCGCCGGGGCGTACACGTCGCGCATCCAGTCCCGCAGCGAGGCCAGGGACCGGGTCGCGCCGCCCGCCGCCGCGTCCAGCTCCGGGCGCAGCCCGGCCGGCGCGGCCGCCACGAACTCCTCGAACCAGCCGCGTCCCGCCCCGTCGTTGCCCGTCCACTCGGTGAGCTGCTCCACGAAGGTCGCCGTGGCGCGCGGCCCGCCCAGCAGGCCCCGCTCCAGGCCCAGTTCGAGGGACTCGCGGTAACCGGCGATCGCGGCCGGCACGGCCCGCAGCCGTTCGGCGACGGCCGCCCAGTCGTCGTCGGTCCCGGTGGGCATCACGGTGAACACGATGCGCACACTGTGCGCGGGCGAGCGCATGTTGCTGACCGTGCACAGCCCCTCGCCGGCGTCGTGAACGGCCAGTTCGGCGGTGAGACGCTCGCGCAGGAGCCGTCCGCAGCGCCGCTCGGCGTCGCTGCGGGCACCGGGCAGGCGCTCGGCCTCGTCGAGCCGGGCGAGCGTGTCACGGGCCAGCTGGGCGATCTCTTCCTGACCGGCGGGTGAGAAGTCCGGGAGGAGTCCGGCGCTCTTCTGGACGCCCAGGTAGGTACCGGTGATCGGGTCGAGTTCGATGAGCGCGTCGACATAGGCGTCGGCGACCATGCGGGGAAGCGCGCTGCTGGAGGTCTCTGGCATGAGGCCATCCTGGTATGCCACGGGCCTCGTCGTCACCCTCATCCGTCCTGGTCGGCTGACAAATGAGCGGGCGCGCCGGGCGGCAGCAGCGGCCCGCACTCCCACTGCTGGAAGATCAGCCGGGTCTCCACGCGGGCGACCTCCCGTTGCGAGGTGAACTCGTCCAGTACGAGTCGTTGCAGGTCGGAGGGGTCCGCCACCGCCACGTGCACCAGATAGTCATCAGGACCGGTCAGATGGAACAGGGCCCGCGACTCCGGCAGGGCGCGGATGCGCTCGACGAACGGGCCGATCAACTCGCGTCGGTGCGGGCGCACCTGCACCAGGAGCAGCGCTTCCAGGCCGCGGCCGATTTTGGCCGGATCGAGTCGCAGCCGGTTCCCGAGGATCACGCCCGTACGCCGCAGCCGTGCCACCCGATCCAGGCAGGTGGAGGGGGCGACCCCGACATCGGCGGCGAGCTCGCGGTACGTGGTCCGGGCGTCGTTCTGCAAAAGGCGAAGTATGTGCAGATCGACCGTGTCCAGAACGACAGAATCGGTCATTCGTCGAACGTAACACGGAGCTTTGCCTCTACCTCCGGGTATCTGTTCACAGTGCGGTCCATGGATGCCCTGTCTCACGACGCCTCGCCCGCCCTCCCCACCCCGAGGGCGCTGGCCACCGAAGCCGTGCACGCCGGCCGCGACGACCTCGCCGCCATGGGCCTGCACGCCGTGCCGATCGATCTGTCCACCACGTACCCGTCCCACGACGCGAGAGCCGAGGCGGAACGGATCGACGCGTTCGCCATCACCGGCGCCCGCCCGGACGGACCGCCCGTCTACGCCCGGCTGGACAACCCCACGACCGCCCGTTTCGAGACCGCGCTCGCCCGGCTGGAGGGCACCGAGAGCGCCGTCGCGTTCGCCAGCGGCATGGCCGCCCTGACCGCGGTCCTCCTCGTCCGGGCGAGCATGGGCCTCAAGCACGTGGTGGCGGTCCGCCCCCTGTACGGGTGCAGCGACCACCTCCTCACCGCCGGGCTCCTCGGCACGGAGGTGACCTGGACCGACGTGGCCGGCATCGCGGACGCCATCCGCCCCGACACCGGTCTGGTGATGGTCGAGACCCCCGCGAACCCCACGCTCGCCGAGGTCGACATCCGGGCCGTGGCCGACGCCTGCGGTTCGGTACCGCTGCTGGTCGACTCCACCTTCGCCACCCCGGTCCTCCAGCGCCCCGTGGAGCACGGGGCGCGCATCGTCCTGCACAGCGCCACCAAGTACCTCGGCGGGCACGGGGACGTCCTGGCGGGTGTGGTGGCCTGCGACGAGGAGTTCGCCGGCAAGCTGCGCCAGGTGCGGTTCGCCACCGGAGGGGTCCTGCACCCGTTGGCGGGCTACCTTCTGCTGCGCGGGCTGTCCACGCTGCCGGTGCGGATGCGGGCCGCCGCCACGACCGCCGCCGATCTGGCGTGCCGGCTGGCCGCCGATCCCCGGATCGCCCGGGTGTACTACCCGGAGATCGGCGGGGCCATGGTCGCCTTCGAGGTGTACGGGAATCCGCACGACGTGATCGCCGGAGTCCGGCTGATCACGCCGGCGGTCAGCCTCGGCAGCGTCGACACCCTGATCCAGCACCCGGCCTCCATCAGCCACCGGATCGTGGACGAGGACGACCGCCGCTCGGCGGGCGTCAGCGACCGGCTGCTGCGGATGTCAGTCGGCCTGGAGGACGTCGAGGACCTGTGGCGGGACCTGACGGAGGCGCTCAGTGCTCGGCCCGGCCGGCCTGCCGCTGAGGACGGGGTCCGGGAACGCCGTTCAGCCGTGCGGTGATCACCAGGGTGCCCTCCTCGATCTGGTAGTCCAGCGGCAGGTTCAGCCCGCGCATCGCCGCGACCATGCCCGTGTTGGACGACTGCGTCACCGCGTACACGCTCTCGCAGCCCGCTTCGAGCGCCAGCCCGACCAGGCGGTTCAGCAGCTCGGAGCCGATGCCGCGGCGCTGCCAGTCGTCCTCCACGAGCAGGGCCACCTCGGTCTCGTCGCCGTCCCACAGCAGGTGGCCGAGGGCGACGAGCCGGCCGGAGGCCGTCTCCACGGCGAGGGTGCGGCCGAACCGGGGGCTGAGGAGATGGTTGAGGTAGCTGCGGGCGTCCCCGACGGGGCCGTGGTAGCGCAGGCTCAGGGTGCGCACGGAGCAGCGGTCGTGCATGGCCCGGGCCGCCTCCAGGTCGCCCCGGTCGGCGCGGCGGACCGTGATCTCGTTGCCCTCCGGGAGCGTCAGCACGTCCTGGCTGCGGGGGATGCGCGGCCCCAGGCGGGCATCCAGCTCCACAAGGGCACGGGCGCGGGCGAACTCGGTGGGAGTGAACGGCAGGTACGGCCGCTCGATGCTGATGGCTCCGCCGCCCGGGTCGCGCAGCCGCATCACGGTGTCACCGTCCTCCAGCGCGCCTTCCACCGGGGCCGTCGCACCGGTGGGGCGGCCGGTCGGCGAGACGGCCGGCAGCGAGTGGATGGTGCACCGGCCGAGCAACTGCCGGAGGGCCAGCGGGAGTTCGGCGGCGTCGAGTGCCGTACGGGTGGCCAGGCCCAGTACCCGCGCCGGGGTGTCGACCAGGTCGTGTGCGTCGGCGCGCTCGGTCCAGGTGGCCTTGCCGCCCGCCGCGGCCACCTCCCGGGTCAGCGTCGCCGCCTGGAGGGAGGCGGGAGCCCGCAGCAGGAACTCGTCGACCGTGCCGTCGGCCAGCGGATGTGTCTGCAGGGTCAGGATGTCGACGTGGAGGTGTGCCAGTGCCGTGCACAGCGCGGCGAGACTGCCCGGCTCGTCGCGCACCGTGGTCCGCATGCGCCACAGCACCGTCTCCGTCGTCGCCTCCCGGCGGGCTGCGGCCGTCACCGGGCCGCCCCCGGTATGGCCACCGGCGGGGGTGGCGGTCGGCGGGGCATGGCTGTGGCGCCGTGCCCACCAGGTGTGGAACGCCGCCGTGGCGACCAGGACCACCGCCGACACGGCGAGGAGGTACGGGCCGTCGGGGCCGTGCACGATGGTGTTCGCGATCGCGTCCGCGACGGCCACGGCGGTGAACAGGGCGGCCAGTTCGACGAGGTCCCGCCGCCAGTGGTGGTGGCGGCGGGGGTTCTTCGCAGCGGTCACATCAGTCATGGCATCACTGTGACCCCGTGGTGTTGCGCGATCACGAACGCTTTGTGACTGATGGGTTAAGCGTGCATCTGGCCGGTTAGGTCCGGTTTTCAATAGTTTGGGATTCAGTGTCGGCCGTCACTGGCCGATCCGCCCCGGCTGGAGGGTCTTGGTGAAGAGCGTCGCCCCACCGGTCGCCCGCAGCCGTACGGTCAGTTCGCCGCTGTCGCCGTCGATGTCCACCTCGCCGAAGTACTGTGGCGACTCCATCGGCGAGACGTTCCCGCGCTCCGGCGCCCGGACGAAGACCCGGTCCGGGCCGAACGTACCGTCCAGGGCGTTCGCCGGGAAGCCGCCCGCCGCCAGCGGACCCGAGACGAACTCCCAGAACGGCGCGAAATCCGTGAACGCCGCCCGCTCCGGCGCGTAGTGCTGGGCGGAGGTGTAGTGCACGTCCGCCGTGAGCCACACGGTCCCGGTGATCCTCCGGTGCTTGACGAACCGGAGGAGTTCGGCGATCTGGAGCTCCCGGCCCAGCGGCGCGCCCGGGTCGCCCTGCGCGACCGCCTCGATGTCCGTGGCACCGTCCGGGACGACGAGCCCGAGCGGCATGTCCGCCGCGAGCACCTTCCACACCGCGCGCGAGCGGCTCAGCTCCCGCTTCAGCCAGGCGAGTTGACCGGCGCCGAGGATACCGGTGCTGTCGTCCGGCTGACGGCCCGGCGAGTTGGCGTTGCGGTACGTCCGCATGTCCAGCACGAACACGTCCAGCAGCGGCCCGTACCGCACCACCCGGTGCATCCGGCCCGTGTGGAGGGTGGACACCGGGAAGTACTCGCCGAACGCCCGCAGCGACCGGGCGGCGAGGACGTCGACGTCCTTCTCGGTGTAGCGCGGGTCGTCCAGGATCTGGCCCGGGTACCAGTTGTTGCGCACCTCGTGGTCGTCCCACTGCACGACGGAGGGCACCTGGGCGTTGAAGGCGCGGACGCCCGGGTCCAGCAGGTTGTAGCGGAAGACCCCCCGGTACTCGTCGAGCGTTTCGGCGACCTTCGCCTTCTCCTCGGTCATCACATTGCGCCAGACCCGCCCGTCCGGAAGCGGCACCCGGGCCTGGAGGGGCCCGTCGGCGTAGACGGTGTCCCCGCTACACAGGAAGAAGTCCGGGTCCAGACGGCGCATCTCCTCGTACGCGTAGAAACCGCCGATGTCCGGGTTGATGCCCCACCCCTGCCCGGCGATGTCGCCCGACCACAGGAACCGCACCCCGTCCCGGCGCCGGGCGGGCGCGGTGCGGAAGGTGCCGAGGACCGGCTCACCACCGCGCCGGGGGTCGTCCGGGTCCACGAGCGTGACGCGGTAGTGGACCTGCTCGCCCGGGGGCAGGCCGCGCAGCACCGTGGTGCCGGTGAAGTCCGTGCCGGGACCCAGCAACGGGCCGGCGTGGCGGCGGACGTGCCGGAACGATTCGGTGGCCGAGGTCTCCACGACCATCCGGGCCGGGCGGTCCGACCGTACCCACACCAGGCCGGACGACGCCGTGACGTCGCCCGTCTGCACCCCCCACGCGGCCGCCGGCCGTCCGGACCGGGCGAACGCGGGGGCGGCGGCGCCCACGGACAGTGCCACCGACGCGGCCAGCGAACCCCGCAGGACGGTACGGCGGGCGGGGGACGGGCTCGGACTCTGCGACATCGATACGCCTCCGGGGACGGGACATGGGGCCGCCCCATGCCTAACGCCCGGCGGCGGCGCGCACACGAACCCCGCGTGAACACCCTCCCTCGGGCGCCTGCCATCAGGCCTGCACCCGGGCTGCCCCGGGCGGCGTCGGATGGGCGTACGCCAGGACCATCCCCGTTGTCCGGCCGCGCCCTCCCGCCCTGGTCGGTGAGCGGAGGACGGGGGGCCGCGCCGGCCTCGGCGGCCCGCTCCCGGAACGAGGCCTCCGGCGCCCCGGGCCCCGGCGCCCCGGCGCATGACGCCCCGGACGACGGGCCCGGCGTCGGGGTGGTGCGGCGGAGCGCGTCGCGGGTCTGCCGCCAGGATCGGTCGGGGCGTTCGGCCGTGCGGACGCCGGTGCGTACACCACGGCCGTCGTCACGGGCGTCGGGTCCGTCTGCTGGTACACGGGCGTCCAGCGGACCGGCGCCGAGCGCGCCACCCGTTCTCCGGGCCCGTCCCGGGGCCGGCGGCGATGGCCGCGCCGCCGCCCGCCCCGGGCTCGTACGGGCTCGTACGGGATTGCCCGGGGCATCGGCGGCGCGCTGGTGGGCGCGGGTGTCCTCCGGCGGCGTACCGCGGGCGCCTCAGCGGCTGCCGTCCAGGAGCACGCGCGCGACGAGGGCGGGGTCGTCGCTCATCGGCACGTGTCCGCATCCGGGCAGGCGCACCAGCCGCGCCGCGGGGACGGCCCGTTTGGCGCGGACGCCCTGGCGGCGCAGCAGCAGCCGGTCGCGGGTGCCCCACGCGATGGTGACGGGCAGCCCGGGGACGTCGTCCTGGAACAGCACCTGGCGCCCGGCGGCCAGCGTCCGGCGGAAGCCGGTGGCCCCGCGCAGCGCCAGCGTCTCGGCGACCACGGCCTCCGGTGAACGCCGCCCGGGCCGCGCGTAGATCGTGCTGGTCAGCGCGGCCCGCCCGGCGGGCGACCGGGACAGCCACTCGATCATCGACAGGGGCATGGACTCCGCCCCCTGGCGCATGGCGAGGAGCGTGCCGAAGGCGTACCGGCGCTCGCTCTCCGTCCAGAAGCCGGCGGGTGAGAGCGCCGTGACCGACCGGGCGAGCTTGCCGCGGCCCATTTCCAGGGCCAGCAGTCCGCCCAGCGAGTTGCCCGCCACGTGCGGCCGGTCGAGGTCCAGCGCCTCGCACAGCGCGCCGAGCACCGGTACGACCGTGGCCAGGTCGTAGGCGAAGTCGTCGGGCAGCGCGGGCGAGGCGCCGAAGCCGGGCAGGTCGACGGCGATCACCTCGCGCTCGGCGGCCAGGATCTCCAGCACCGGCTGCCAGGCCTGCCAGTGGTGCCCTATGCCGTGGAGCAGCAGCAGCGGCTCCCCGTCGCCCATCCGCTCGGACTCCACGGACACCGTGCCGGACCCGCGCGGGGACTCGACCGAGAAGGACACCTGTGCGGCCATGCTGCTTCTCCCTGTCCCCGTCCCTGCCCTCTGCACGCCCACGTCCCTGTCTTAGACGTGGTGTCAGCAACAATTACCGTGCGGTAGTCCCGAGTTCAAGGGGCCGGGCCGTGTTCCGCGTGTCCCGTGCCGCATGATGGGTCGGTGGCAACCGACGCAGACACAGAACCCGGCACCGAAGCCGATGACGTCACCGGTGTGTTCGAGGCGTACCGGCCCGTCCTGACCGGAGTGGCCTACCGGATGCTCGGCCGCGTCGCCGACGCGGAGGACGTGGTCCAGGAGGCCTGGCTCCGCTGGTCGGCCGCCGAGCGCTCGGACGTCCGCGAGCCCCGCGCCTACCTCGTACGCGTCACGACCCGGCTCGCCATCGACCGGCTCCGCCAGGTGCAGGCGCGTCGCGAGGCGTACGTCGGCCCCTGGCTGCCCGAACCGGTCGTCACCGACTTCGGGCCGACCGTCCCCGACACGGCCGAGCGCGCCGTGCTCGTCGACTCGGTCTCGCTCGCGGTCCTGGTGGTCCTCGAATCCCTCTCGCCGCTGGAGCGGGCGGTGTTCGTGCTGCGCGAGGCCTTCGGCTTCCCGTACGCGGAGATCGCGGCCACCCTCGACCGCTCGGAGGCGGCCGTGCGGCAGCTCGCGGGACGTGCCCGCCGTCACGTCGACGAGGGCCGGCCCCGTTACGACGTCGACCCCGCCGTGCGCCGCGACCTGACGGAGCGTTTCCTCGCCGCGGCGGCCGGGGGAGACCTGGACGGGCTGCTCGCCGTGCTCGCCCCCGACGTGCGGCTCGTCGGGGACAGCGGCGGCAAGGCCAAGGCGCCGCTGCGCGTCATGCGGACCGCCGACAAGGTCGGCCGGTTCCTCTGCGCGGTCGCCAAGGATGTGGCCATGTACACCGAGTTCCGGACCGTCGAGGTCAACGGCGGGCCCGCGATGCTCGTCCTCGTCGACGGAAAGCCCGACTCGCTGTTCCAGGTGGATGTCGTCGACGACCGGATCCAGTGCGTCTATGTCGTGAGAAACCCTGAGAAGCTGGTTTCGCTGATGCCATGACCCGGCACCCTCAGGAGCCGCCAGGCCCCGTGTCCTACCCGGACGCGGGGCCTTTCGCCGTGCGCCTCGCCGGGCCAGTACGGAGGGCCGTACGGACAGGAGTGTGAGGCCGAGAACACTCAGCGGCAGGACTCCACCCCGCTGCGTAACCGGCCGACGATTGGTCTTGACCAAGGGTGGGTGCCGCCTTATGGTCGCAAGGGTTAGTGCAGGAACCTTTAATAAACAAGGCACGGAAAGCCGCCGGGAGTCCGGCGATTGCGGAGGATCAGGGTGGGGACCACGCAGCTGGAATCGGTGCCGGAGCCCAAGTACTGGCACCTCAAGACCGTGATCGGCGAAGCACTGGACACGGATTTCTCGGTGGGGGAGATCCTGCCCAACGAGCGTGAACTGGCCGCTCGTTTCGGCGTTGCCCGTGCCACGCTCCGTCAGGCGCTCGAACAGCTGGAGCTCGAGGGCCGGCTGCAGCGCCGCCGCGGCGTCGGTACCACCGTCGCCCCGCCCCGCATGGGAGTGGACGTCTCCACCACGCAGGCCCAGTGGCCCGGGGCCGGTGAGGAGGCCTGGCAGCCCGTCGACTGCGTCCTCGCCGCCCCGCCCGCCGCCGTGGCCCGCCTCCTCGACCTCGACCGGGGCGCCGACGAGCCGGTGCACACCGTACGCCGCCTCCGTGTGACGCACGGTCAGGCCGTCGCCGCGGAGCAGCTGTACGTCCCGGCCGGCTCCGTACCGGACCTCACCGCCATCGACGCCCCGTCCGGCGCGGCCCGCGCCCGCAGCGTCCTGCGTGAACTGCAGCGGCTCACCCTGGAGGGGCAGGACCGCGCCGTGGAGCTGGGCTCCGCCCGCGCGGACGACGCCAAGGAGCTCGACCGGCTGCCCGGCGCCCCGGTCCTCCTCGTCACCACCCGGTACCTGTCGGACGGCCGCACCGCCGCGGTCTCCGTCGCCACCTACCGCGCCGACACCTGCCGGCTCACCTTCGGCGACGCCGGGGACTTCGGCATCGCCTCCTGACCCCTCACCACCGTGCCCGGCCCGTCGCTCAGCGGCGGGCCGTCACCGTCCCCTCGACCGCGAACAACTGCTCCTCCACATGGTCGAGGGCCAGCCGCAGCGCACCCGTCGCCACCGCCGCCTCGCCCAGCAGCGACAGCGCCACCCGCGGCGGCCGCAGACAGAACCGCGCCAGCTCGTCCCGCAGCGGCTGGAGCACACCGTCCAGGCCGGCCGCCCAGCCGCCGACCACCACCAGCTCCGGATCGAGCGCCAGCACCAGCGCGGCCACGTCGTGCACCAGCCGCTGGACGAACCGGTCCACCGCCGCCCGGGCCCGTGCGTCGCCGTCCCGCGCCAGCGCGAAGACCTCCGCCACCGCCTGCTCGTCCAGCGGGTGCAGCGGCTCGTCCGTGGTCGACAGCAGCGTCTCCGGCGTCGCCCCCTGCCCCAGCAGGTGCAATGCGCCGATCTCCCCGGCTGCCCCACCGAACCCCCGATGCAGCCGTCCGCCGATCAGTGACCCGGCCCCGGGACTCAGCCCCGCGAGGACGAAGACGATGTCGTCCGAGTCGGTCGCCGCGCCCTTCCACTGCTCGGCCACCGCCGCCGCGTTCGCGTCGTTCTCGACCAGCACCGGGCACCGGAACGACCGCCGCAGCCGCTCGCCGAGCGCCAGCCCCGTCCAGCCGGGCAGCGCCGTGCCGAGCCGTACCGTGCCGTCCGCCTCCACGATCCCCGGCGTCCCGACCCCCACGGCCCGTAGACTGCCGCGCGCCACACCGGTGCGGCGCAGCACGTCGGCGACCACCGCCCGCACCCGTTCCAGCCGCTCGTCCGCCGACGCCGTCTCCGACACCTCCCGGGAACCGGCGCCGATGATCCGCCCGTCCAGCCCCGACATCAGCGCGGCCACCCGGCGCGGACCGATCTCGACACCCATCAGATGCCCGGCCTCGGCCCGGAACCGGAACCGCCGTGCCGGCCGCCCCTGGCGCCTGGCCTCGCCCTCCTCGGGCGCCACCTCGACCACCAGGCCGTTGACGATGAGCCCTTCGACCACGCCCTCGACGGTGGGGCGGGACAGGCCCGTGATCCGGGTCAGGTCGGTGAGCGTGCGGGCGTCGCCGCCCCGCAGCGCATGGAGTACCACCGCGGAGTTGATCCGCCGCAGCAGCGACGGATCTCCGCCGGTCAGCTGCCCCACAGTGTGTCCTCCCAGCTCGCACGCGTGTCTGCCGGATGGTACTCAATGGCCCGGCCGCGCTGTCGGCCCCCTCGCCCCTGGGCCACCGATCGCCGAGCCGGAGGTGGACGCACGGCTCAGGCGGACGACGGTTCAGGCGGACGCACGGTTCGGACGCACGGTTCGGACGGACGCGGCTCAGGCCGGCGTGACGAACCCCGACTCGTACGCCGCGATGACCGCCTGCGTACGGTCACGCGCCCCCAGCTTGGCGAGCACCGAGCTGACATGGGTCTTGACCGTCTCCGCGCCGACGACGAGCTCGGCGGCGATCTCCGCGTTCGACAGGCCGCCAGCCATCAGCCGCAGCACCACCGATTCCCGTTCCGTCAGCGCGGCCCGCGCCGTGCTGTTGCCGTACGTGGCGGCGAGCGACCGCACCGCCGCGGGGAAGAGCAGCGACTCGCCCTCGGCGACCAGCCGCACCGCGTGCACGATCTCCGACGGCCGGTGGACCGTCGACGGCGCGAGGGCCGAGGACGTCGGCGCGCTCGCCGCCCGCGAGGGCATCCCCGTACAGGAACTCTCCGACGACCGTGTCTCGCTGGAGCAGGCGTACCTCAACTGACCGGCGCGGCGACGGAGTTCACCGGAACCACCACGACCAGCGGCCGGGAGGCCCGACCATGCCCACCACCGCCGTCCTCCACTCCGAGTGGCTCAAAATCAGGACCATGCGCTCGCTCGCGGCGGCGCTGATCGCCGTGTTCGCCGCCACCGCGGGAATCACCATCCTGGTGAACGCCCTCACCGGTGCCGACGCAGCGGGACGGACCGGCGACGACCCGCTGTTCGCCGCCTTCTTCGGCCTCATCTTCGGCCAGATCGCCGCCAACGCCTTCGGCACGCCGGCCGTCTCCTCCGAGTACGCGAACGGCGCCCTGCGGATCTCGCTCGCCGCCGTCCCGGACCGGACGCGCTTCCACGCCGCCGAGGCGGCCGTCGTCGGCGCCCTGACCCTGCTGGTGGGGGTGGCCACCGGCTTCGTCACCTTCCTGGGCGGGCAGGCGTTCCTGGGGGAGCGGGCCCTGGGGCTCGGCGACCCCGGCGCGGTGCGCGCGTGTGTCGGCAGTGGCACCTACCTGGCGCTGATGGCGCTGTTCGCGGCGGGGCTGACGGCCGTGCTGCGCAGCGGCACCGCCGTACTGAGCGTGCTGGTCCCGTTCGTCCTGATCGTGTCGTTCGTGGTCGGTGACGTCGCGGCGGGCGTGGCGGAGTACCTCCCGGACCAGGCGGGGCAGTTGGTGGTACGCCAGGACTCCGGCGGCATCGGTCCCTGGACCGGGCTCGTGGTGACGGCGGCGTGGGCGGCGGCCGCCCTGCCGGCCGGCTGGTCCGCCGTACGCCGGAGGGACGCCTGAGGGGCGCCTGAGGGACGCCGACGGGGCCTGACGCAACGCCAATTGTCAGTGCCGGGGGCTTTACTGGAGCCATGACCACCGCACGGCACCTGGCGACCATCGATCAGCTGCGCTCCCTGCCCTTCCCGGCGGAGTCCGGCAGAACGGCCCTGGGCTACAGCGGCGTTGGTTACCACATCGTCGAGCTCACCACGAGCGAGGACTTCTGGGACGACGACGGCACCCGGCGCGAGATCGTCGAGGACCAGTATGAGGCGGAGCGTGACGCGCTCGCCACGCTGCTCACCGCCCGCTGGGGGGAACCGCAGGTGTTCAGCCTGTGGTCGGTGTTCGACCGGAGCATGGCCGGAGAGGAGATACCGGACCCGTGGGGCGGTCTGAGCCAGTCCGTGCCCGACGTCCACCTCTGGCGGGTGGAGGAGCACTGGATAGCCCTGGGTGTCTCGCAATGGGACAAGGAGCTGCCGTTCCAGCTGGTCGCCGCCGTCACGGAGACGGACCCGCCCTAGGACCGGGCGGAATCCTCCCGCGCGGCCTCGCGCAGCCGGGCGAATTCCTCCGCCATCGTCTCCAGCGTCCAGTGCGCGTTGAGCCCGCTGGGGTTGGGCAGCGCCCAGATCCGGGTGTCACCGATCACCCGCTCCTGCGGACCCATCCGCGCCTTGGGGTCCTGGAACGCCGTGCGGTACGCGGTGATCCCGGCCACCGCCAGCCAGCGCGGCCGCAGCCGCTCCACCTTGAGGGCCAGCAGCCGGCCGCCCTCACGGAACTCCTCGTCGCTCAGCTCGTCGGCCCGCGCGCTGGCCCGCGTGACGACGTTGGTGATGCCGAGCCCGTAGTCGAGGAGCTCCTCCTGCTCGGACGGCCGCAACTGCCTCGGGGTGAAGCCGGAGCGGTGCAGCACGGGCCAGAAGCGGTTGCCGGGCCGGGCGAAGTGGTGACCGGTCGCGGCCGACATCAGGCCCGGGTTGATGCCGCAGAAGAGCACGGACAGGCCGCCCGCGATCACATCGGGGACGATGCGGTCGCGAGCGGCCTCGAGTTCCTGGGGTGTCATACGGGTCGTGTGCCCAGCGATCAGAGAATCGCACCCGGCACGTAACCGGCGGCCTCGGGGTGCTGCTTGGCGATCTCCTCGATCCGGGCGACCACCACACCCACCTGGTCGGCGGCGGCACCCGTGAACGACAGCTTGTCCGCCATCGCCGCGTCCAGCTGCGCCCGGTCCAGCGGGATGCGGTCGTCGGCGGCGAGCTTGTCGAGGAGCTCGTTGCGCTCGGCGCCCTGCTCGCGCATGGCCAGCGCCGACGCCACCGCGTTCTCCTTGATGGCCTCGTGCGCGACCTCGCGGCCCACCCCGGCCCGCACCGACGCCATCAGCACCTTGGTGGTGGCGAGGAACGGCAGGTAGCGGTCCAGCTCGCGGGCGACGACCGCCGGGAACGCGCCGAACTCGTCGAGCACGGTCAGGAACGTCTCCAGCAGTCCGTCGAGCGCGAAGAACGCGTCGGGCAGCGCCACCCGGCGGACCACCGAGCAGGACACGTCGCCCTCGTTCCACTGGTCGCCCGCGAGCTCGCCGGTCATCGACGCGTAGCCACGCAGGATGACCATCAGGCCGTTCACGCGCTCGCAGGAGCGGGTGTTCATCTTGTGCGGCATCGCCGAGGAGCCGACCTGGCCGGGCTTGAAGCCCTCGGTGACCAGCTCGTGCCCGGCCATCAGCCGGATGGTCTTCGCCAGCGACGAGGGCGCGGCGGCCAGCTGCACCAGCGCCGTGACGACCTCGTAGTCCAAAGAGCGCGGGTAGACCTGGCCGACCGAGGTGAAGGCGTTGGCGAAGCCCAGGTGCCCGGCGATCCGCTGCTCCAGCTCCGCGAGCTTCGCGGCGTCCCCGCCCAGCAGGTCCAGCATGTCCTGCGCCGTGCCGACCGGGCCCTTGATGCCGCGCAGCGGGTAGCGGCCCAGCAGCTCCTCCAGCCGCGCGTACGCCACCAGCAGCTCGTCCGCCGCGGTCGCGAAGCGCTTGCCGAGCGTCGTGGCCTGGGCGGCGACATTGTGCGAGCGCCCTGCCATGACCAGCTCGCCGTACTCGCCCGCCAGCTTGCCCAGCCGGGCCAGCACCGCCACGGTGCGGTCGCGCATCAGCTCCAGCGAGAGCCGGATCTGCAGCTGTTCGACGTTCTCGGTGAGGTCGCGCGAGGTCATGCCCTTGTGGACCTGCTCGTGGCCCGCCAGCGCGTTGAACTCCTCGATCCGCGCCTTCACGTCATGGCGCGTGACCTTCTCGCGCTCCGAGATCGACACCAGGTCGACCTGGTCGAGCACCCGCTCGTAGTCGGCGAGCGCGGCCTCCGGCACCTCGATCCCGAGGTCCTTCTGCGCACGCAGCACGGCGAGCCACAGCCGGCGCTCCAGCTTCACCTTCTGCTCGGGGGACCAGAGGACGGCGAGCTCCGCGGAGGCGTAGCGGCCGGCCAGGACATTGGGGATGCGGGGCTTGGCAGTCACGTGACCAGAGCTTACCTGGCGACTGCGGCGGCTCGTGAGCGCCCACACAGTCCATAAGGTCCAGGTCAGAGGCGCTCAGGCCGCCGTGCCGCGCCCAGGGTGTGACACGCGTCCGAGACGGGAAAGCCCCGGGCCGGTGGTTCCTGCGCTGCCGGGTCCTTGATCCGAAACCGTTCCGATCAAGGAGGGAGCCGAACCCGTGCGAGACCGCACCCTGGGCGCCGAGCACGTCGCGCCCCCTCAGTCGATACAGAACTCGTTGCCCTCGATGTCCAGCATCGGGATGCACGAATCAGTGCCGTCATACAGCGTCTGCACGTGTACGGCGCCGAGCGGGACCAGTCGGGCGCATTCGGCCTCGAGCGCGGCGAGGCGCTCTTCACCCACGAGTCCGGTGCCGACCCGCACGTCAAGATGCACCCGGTTCTTGGCGGCCTTCCCTTCGGGGACGCGCTGGAAGTACAGCCGCGGGCCCACACCTGAGGGATCAACGCAGGCGAACCAGGAATCCCGCTGCTCAGGCGGTTGCGCGCGCTTGAAGTCGTCCCACGTGGCAAACCCCTCCGGTGGAGGCGGTACGACGTACCCCAGCACCTCGCACCAGAAACGAGCGAGGCGCTCGGGTTCCGCGCAGTCGAAGGTGACTTGGAACTTCTTGATCGACGTCATCGGTCCACCATATGGGGGCGTGCTCTTCATCGAAATCCCGGGTTGGGTGCGACTCGGGCCGACGTCGGAAAGCCGGCGGCTCGCCGCGCGAAGGTCGCGCGTCGAGGGCGCAATGCGCCGGGTTCACGAACCGCTCGACCCGGGTTCACGGCCGCCGACATCGGATGCCGGATGATGTCTGTCCCGCCACAACCGCATCACGCCGGCGTCCGGACAGCGGCCATCGTGCCGGCTGCCATCGTGCCGCCCAGGCCGGAACTCGACGATGCCCGGCCGCCATCCGTGGACGTCGGTCCAGGTTCGCGCCCTTCCGTGCTGCCGGAACCACCTGAGACACCATCAGGACCGCCTGAGCAGGGGGCGATGAGACATGAGACGGCTCGCTCATGCCACCGAAGATCGATCGAGCAGCTCGGGGGAGTGGCGAGCCGGGTGCTCGAACGGCCGGTCGTCGGTCCGCTCCGGTGGGAAGGACCGCGGTTCCGGCATGCGGGTGACACGTGCTCTCGTACCGTCGGGGCACAGGCCGGCGAGCCGGTCCGGGCAGGTGGTCGGCTGTGCTGCGTCAGCGCGCTATGCATACATTACGTAGATATTCTATGGAGTGTGATCGCGTCTGGACGGCTGCGGCTCCGTCGGCGCCCCGGCCCGGGAAGATTTGTGCGGCTGTCGCCGGTCATCCTGACCGTCGTCATCGCCGGCCTGGCGTACACCACTCCGCCGGAAATGGCTTTCAGCCGCCTCCTGCCCGCGGCGCCCGCCCTGGCCGCCGCCATGTGGCCGGTGCTCCCCACCGTCCTGCTCGGGACGGTCTGCCTCTGTCTGATGATCGGCCTGAGCCTCGTCTTCCCCGATCTGGGGACGTGGTGGACGGCCGCGGGAATCGTCGCGGTCACCGTGGCCGCCGCGTACGGAAGCCATGTCCGGCTCCAGCGGGAGCGCACCCTCTTCCAGGTACGGCTCGTCGCCGACGCGGCACAGCAGGTGGTGCTGAGCCCCATGCCCCGCCGCTTCGGCATCATCGAGATCGAGTCGCTGTACCTCGCGGCCGCGGCGGAGGCCCGCATCGGCGGGGACTTCTACGAGGTGGTCGACACGCCATACGGGGTCAGGCTGCTCATCGGCGACGTGCGAGGCAAGGGCCTGCCGGCGGTGGGGGCGGCCGCGGCGATCGTCAACGCCTTCCGGGAGGCGGCCTACGACGAGACCGACATGGTCGACGTCGCACGCAGACTGGACGCCAGCAGCACCCGCTACAACGCCGCCTTTCCCCCCGAGGGGCCGATGGAGCGCTTCGCCACCGCCCTGCTCGCCGAGATCCCGCACGACGGCAGACGCATCGACATCCTCAACTGCGGACACCCCCCGCCGCTGCTCCTGAACCGCAGGAAAGTCCGTGTCCTCGAGTCCGCCACCCCGTCGCCACTGCTCAGCCTCGCCGAGCTCATCGGCGATCACTACACCGTCGACACCTTCGACTTCGCCCCCGGCGACCTGCTGCTCCTCTACACCGACGGGATCGCCGAGGCCCGCGCCCACGACGGCGAGTTCTTCCCGCTGGCAGCCTGGATGCGCCGACAGCCCCCGACACCGCCCCGCGAACTGCTCACGGCTCTTCACCGCGACCTCCTCCGCTACAGCAGAGGACGCCTTGACGACGACATCGCCGCCCTCGCCGTACGCCTGTGTGAGCCCTGAGCTACGGGGTCCCAGTGAGCGGCCCGCACCACGCACCCTCCATGGCGCCCGCTCAAGCTTGCCGCGAACGCGTCGCTACGAGTACGACGACTCGTCGTCGAGGAGGTACGGCAGCAGCTCCGGCCGCTTGGCCGGGCGACCGTCACCGGAGGACCGGCCGGTCAGCCGCCGCGCTATCCACGGTCCCAGATGCTGCCGGGCGAACCGGACGTCGCCGATCCGCCGGGCCGACCAGGCGGTCGGCACCGCCGGCGGCAGCGGGGCCCGCCAGTCCTCCTCCGGGTCCAGGCCGAGCGCCTGCCACACGGCCTCGGCCACCCGCCGGTGGCCCTCCGTGGTCAGGTGCAGCCGGTCCAGGTCCCACAGCCGTGGGTCGCCCATCACCTCGGCGCCGTACAGGTCGACCACCAGGGCGCCGTGCCGGGCGGCCAGTTCGTCGACGTAGCGGAAGAGCTCTTCCATGCGCGGCCGGAACCGCTGCATGACGGGGCCGTTCCGACCGGGGCTGCGCATCAGCACCAGCCGCCCGCAGGAGGAGGCCAGCCGCTCCACGGCCGCCTCCAGCCGTCCGCGCACCCGGCCCAGGTCGCACTTCGGGCGCAGCGTGTCGTTGAGCCCGCCGACCAGGGTGACGATGTCCGCCTTCATGGCCGCCGCGAGGTCCACCTGCTCGTCGACGATCTGGCCGATCAGCTTGCCGCGCACGGCGAGGTTGGCGTACCGGAACCCGGGTGTGCGGGCCGCGAGGCGGGCCGCCAGCAGATCCGCCCAACCCCGGTAGGAGCCGTCGGGCAACAGGTCCGACATGCCCTCGGTGAAGCTGTCGCCGACCGCGACAAAACTGTTGTAGTGGCATTCATCTCCATGGCGGAGTGATCGTACCGCGCGGTAGGTGGCGCCGGTCTACCCGGCCGGGCGCCTCACCAGCTTGCGCAGGACGTCCTCCATCGTGACCATGCCGGCCAGCTTGCCGTCGTCGTCGAGCACCGCCGCCAGGTGCGTACGGCTGCGCCGCATGGCCGTCAGCACGTCGTCCAGCGGTGTGGCCGCCCGCACCCGGGCGATCGGCCGCATCGCCGACACGGGGAACGGCAGCTCGCGCGGCGTCACGTCCAGCGCGTCCTTCACATGCAGGTAACCGAGGATCCGGCGGGTCGAGTCGACCACCGGGAAGCGGGAGAAGCCCGACTCGGCGGCCAGCGCCTCCAGCTCCTCGGGCGTGGTGCCGACCCTCGCGTACACCACCCGCTCCACCGGCATCACGACGTCGCGCACCGGGCGGCGCCCGAGCTCCAGGGCGTCGTGCAGCCGCTCGGCCGCCCGGTCGTCCAGGAGTCCCGCGTCACCGGCGTCCTTCACCATCCGCGCCAGCTCGTCGTCCGAGAACGTCGCCGACACCTCGTCCCGCGTCTCCACCCGCATCAGCTTCAGCAGGGTGTTGGCGAACGCGTTGATCGTGAAGATCACCGGCTTCAGCGTCCGCGCCACCGCCACCAGCGGCGGACCCAGCAGCAGCGCCGTCCGCGTCGGCTCCGCCAGCGCGATGTTCTTCGGCACCATCTCGCCGAGCAGCATGTGCAGGTACGTGGCCAGGGACAGTGCGATCACGAACGAGATCGGGTGCACCAGCCCGTGCGGTACGCCGACGGCGTCGAACACCGGCTCCAGCAGGTGGGCGATGGCCGGCTCGGCGACGACACCGAGCACCAGGGTGGACAGGGTGATGCCCAGCTGGGCCGCCGCCAGCAGCGCCGAGACGTGCTCCAGGCCCCAGATGACGCTGCGCGCCCGCCGGTTCCCGGCCTCGGCCTCGGGCTCGATCTGGCTGCGGCGTACGGAGATCATGGCGAACTCCGCACCCACGAAGAACGCGTTGACCACCAGGGTGAGGAAACCGATCAACAACTGGATCGCGGTCATCGGCTCGCCTCCCCGCCCTTGTGCGCCCCGGGCCCGTCGGTGCCCGATTCGTGCCCGTCCCCGTCCGGCCCGCCCACCGGGGCGTGCAGCAGCACCCGCGCGGCACGGCGCCCGGAGGCGTCGACCACGTCGAGCAGCCAGCCACCCAGGGCGACGCTGTCACCGACCTCCGGGATACGGCCCAGCTCGGTCGCGACGAGCCCGGCGAGGGTCTCGTACGGACCGTCCGGCATGCGCAGGCCGATCGTCTCCAGCTGGTCGGTCCGGGCGGCGCCGTCCGCGGACCACAGGGCCCGCCCGTCGGCGTCCTCGCCCGCCGGCGCCAGATCCGGCGTCTCGTGCGGGTCGTGCTCGTCGCGCACCTCGCCGACGACCTCCTCGACGATGTCCTCCAGCGTCACGACGCCGGCGGTGCCGCCGTACTCGTCTATGACGACGGCCATCGTCGTCTTGCCGGACAGCCGGTCCAGCAGTCGGTCCACGGTCAGCGACTCCGGTACGAGCAGGGGTTCGCGGAGGATCTCCGCGACCGGCTTGCGCCGCCGCTGCTCGGCCGGGACGGTCAGGACGTCCTTGATGTGCGCGATGCCGATGACCGAGTCCAGGCTGTTCCGGTAGACGGGGAAGCGGGACAGGCCGGTGGCGCGGGTCGCGTTGGCGACGTCCTCGGCGGTGGCCTGCGCCTCCAGGGCGGTGACCTGGACGCGCGGGGTCATGACGTTCTCCGCGGTCAGCTCGGCCAGGTTCAGGGTGCGGACGAACAGCTCGGCCGTGTCCTGCTCCAGGGCACCCTCGCGTGCGGAGTGGCGGGCCAGGGCCACCAGCTCCTGCGGGCTGCGCGCGGAGGCCAGCTCCTCGGCCGGCTCCATGCCGAACCGCCGCACGATGCGGTTGGCCGTGTTGTTGAGGTGGCTGATCAGCGGCCTGAACGCCGCGGTGAAGATCCGCTGCGGGGTCGCGACCACCTTGGCGACGCCCAGCGGCGACGAGATGGCCCAGTTCTTCGGAACGAGTTCCCCGACGACCATCAGGACGACCGTCGACAGGGCCGTACCGATGACCAGCGCCACCGAGGACGCCACGGACGCCGAGAGGCCGATGTCCTGGATCGGGCCGCGGATGAGCCTGGCGATGGACGGCTCGGACAGCATGCCGACGATCAGGTTGGTGACGGTGATGCCGAGCTGCGCGCCGGAGAGCTGGAAGGTGAGGGAGCGTACGGCCTTGAGGGCGCCGAGCGCCCCGCGCTCACCCCGCTCGACGGCCCGTTCGAGCTCCCCGCGCTCCACGGTCGTCAGCGAGAACTCGGCCGCGACGAACGCGCCACACGCGACGGAAAGCATGAGCGCCAGCAGGAGCAGGAGCACTTCGGTCATCGGTTCACCTCCGTTCCATGATCGGCCACGGAGGGGAAGGACGCGCGATCTCGGCTACGGCAACTACTGGGAGGGTCGCCCATGGGCGGACGCTCACACCTTTCGATCGATGGTGATTGGTCCACCCATGGTAAAGGATCAGCAAAGGGGTCAGCCGTCGAGGGGCTTGACCCAGCGACTCCACTCGGGCTGCGGGGCGTAGCCCGCCGCCCGCCAGGCGCGGTGGGCGAGGTCGTTGCGGTCGAGGACCATGGCGTCGACGCGCCGCCCGCCGAGGCGTACGAACCTCTCCTCGGCCGCCGCGAGCAGCGCCGCGCCGATGCCCTGGCGTCGGCGGTCCGGGTGGACGGCGAGCCGGTAGAGGTGACAGCGCCACCCGTCGAAGCCGGCGATCACCGTCCCGGCGAGCTCTCCGGCCTGCTCGGCGAGGATCAGCGCCTCGGGGTCCCGGGCCACCAGCCGCTCGACGCCTTCCTGGTCGTCGCTGATGCTGGCACCCTCGGCCGCGATCTTCCAGAAGGCGAGGACGGCGTCGACGTCGGCCGGCGAGGCGGCCCGTATGCGGAGATCATTCATGGCCCCATCATCGGACCCCCACTCGGCCGGCAGGGAGCCGCCCCGGTCGTGCTGCCCGCGCCGTGCCCGGCCGTCGTCGTCAGGGCCTGGACTGGCGCAACGCCCCGCCGCTCACGCAGTGCCGACTCGTACCGGGCCGGCCACGGGCCTGCCAACTCCTCGATCCCCTCGCCGAGGTGTGCACGGGAGACGCCACAGAAGGCAAGAGGGGGCAAGGCCGCCCGGGCAACCACTCCTTCAGCCTCGAAGAACCCGTGCGACCGCTGTCATGCCACGGCCGTGGAAGCCGGCCTCGCGGACCGAACCGAGGCCGTCGCACCGTCGCAGGTCAGGCTTTCGCAGGAGTGCTCGCCACCGCCCCCGGCGGGCGCATCATGAAGACGTCGATCGAGTCCTGGGCTTCCACGACGAATCCGTGGCGCTCGTAGAGCCGACGGGCAGCACCGCCTTGCAAGACGTTCAAGCCCACGGTCATGCCCTGCGCGTCCGTTCGCTCCAGTACCGCGCGCAACACAGCGGATCCGATCCCTCGGCCCTGATGGTGCGGAGCAAGGTAGAAGTGCTCCAGCCACTGCCTGCCTTCGGCGGGCCGAACCGTGACGCATCCCGCGAGTTCACGGTCGATCATGATGATCGACGTGTGCTCTGGGGAGAAGGAGTCCCGCAGCCGCTGCCGTACCCGGTGCTCGTCGTAGCGCCCAAGGCGTTCCAGGTCCGCACGCATGACAGTGGCCCGCAACTCCGCGATCACCTCGATGTCCGCTGCCACCGCGGAACGCAGCACCCAACCCGCGGGGGGCGTCGGCGTGGTCCGCGCAGGCACTGCCATGTCCGGGCGCGTACCGGCGCTCCCCATCACCCCAGCATCCATGGCCGGAGTATCTCAGTCCGCCTGATCTGAACAGGCACATGGGCCTCTCGGCCCGCACCACCCCACTCCACCCCAGCTGCCGGTTCCCTGGCCCGATCCTGCAACCCCGGTTCAGCCAGGCCGGTGCCCAGCCAGTCGTGGTGGAGGCGGTGTTCCGGCAGAGACGGTACGACTGCGGCGGAACGCGGAGTCGGCCGGAAACCGGCCTTGCTGGTGCTAGCGCAACCGCGCTAGCGTGATGCTGTGGCGAAGACCCAGCTGAACGTACGCGTCGAAGAGTCCACCGCCGAGGCCGCCCGCCGCCGGGCGCAGCAGCGGGGTGTCAGCGTGAACCGGTACATCGAGGAGCTCGTCCGGCAGGACGCGGGCGAGGCGGGCCGCACCTTCGTGGAGGCCGCGGCCGATTTCATGAAGCAGTACGAGGCCGTCTTCGCCGAGGAGTTCGGCACCCCGGACCGCCGTACGCCCGAGAAGCGATGACGTACGCGGCGGGGAAGCGCGCGACCGGGGCGGGCGCGCTGCTCGTATGAATCTCTCGATCGACCTCGCCTGGCTCCTCATGGTCGCCGAGCAGGCGACGCCGGGCGACCCCCAGGTCACCGACTGGGGCGCACTCGTCGCCGCCGTGAGCCGGCACGACGCGGACGTATTCGGTGTCCCCGTCTACGGTGACCCGTACGCCCGGGCCGCCGCCCTCCTGCAACTGCTGCTGCACGTGCCCGCGCTGGAGCACTCCAACGCCATGTACGCCTCCGCCGTCGCATACGGATACCTCGTCGCCTCCGGGCTCAAGGTGGCCACGTCCCCCGAGAAGGTCAGGGACTTGGCCCGGCTGGTCAAGGCGGGCGACGCGGGCGTCCACGCCATCGCCGCCGAGCTGCGCCGGTGGAGCCGGTGACCCCTCTCGTCCGGGATCATCGGTAGCCCTCCGTGCACCCGGGCGCGCCGTTTCGTCGCGGAGGAGCGCCGAGAGGCGAGCGCCGACCAGGTGTTCCGGTACGCCGGTTCCGGCGGCCGTGGCGGCACGTCTCGTGCCCCGTCCAGTACGGCGACCGGCCCGTTCACGAACCGGCCCCCGCAGCGCGTCGACCGTGGCGAAAAGTTCCTCCTGCCCGTTCGGCACGGGGCGTCACCTCCAGGAACAACCACCCTGGTCGAAACGCACGCCGCGCCGAACGCGGGACGCACACGGTCAGTGCACGGACAGGCCGCCGTCCACGAAGAGCGCGTGCCCGGTGACGTACGCGGAGGCGGCGCTCGCCAGGAACACCGCCGCCCCCGCGAAGTCGTCCGCCACACCGTTGCGCCCCACCATCGTGCGCGCGGCCAGCGCCGCGACCGTCTCCGGGTCCGCCTGGAGCCGTGCGTTGAGCGGGGTCAGCACGAAGCCCGGCACCAGTGTGTTGCACGTGACGCCGAACGCCGACCACGCCTCGGCCTGCGAACGGGCCAGCGACTCCAGGCCGCCCTTCGAGACCCCGTACGCGCCGCTCTGCACGAACGCCCGATGCGCCTGCTGCGACGTGACATGGATGATCCGCCCGAAGCCCCGCTCCGCCATGCCCGGGCCGAAACGCTCGCCCAGCAGGAAGGGCGCCTCCAGGTTCACCGCCATCGTGGCGTCCCAGACGTCCTCGCCCACCTCGCCCATCGGCGGCCGCAGGTTGATCCCGGCGCTGTTGACGAGGATGTCGGGTTCCCCGTACACCCGGGCCGCCTTCTCGGCGGCCGCCCGCACCCCGCCCCGGCTGGAGAGGTCGCCGCTCACCCATGCGGCCCGGCACCCGTCGGCGACCAGCTCGTCGACCGTGGCCGCCAGCTCCGCCTCCCGGCGCGCGACGATCACCACGCTCGCTCCCGCCCGGGCGAGGGCACCCGCGATCCCCTTGCCGATCCCGGAGCTGCCTCCCGTCACCAAGGCGACCCGGCCGTCCAGCGAAAACAGGTGCGAGAGGTAGGCATGCGACGTCATCCCCGCACCCTAATGCGCGCGGCCAGAGCCCTTCGCCCCCGGGTGAACGCTCAGGCCGGCCGCCGCGCGACCCCGAGGACACAGCACGACGTCGGCATCCAAGGACCCTTCTCCGGGATCCGGAGCCGGCGGTACGAGCCGATCTCGAACCCGGCCGCCTCGATCGCGGCCAGCGGGTCCCGTGCCGTGTGACAGCCCCCGAAAAGCAGCGGCCACACGGTGCGGTCCAGTGCCCGCTGAGCCGTCGCGGCGGCCCGCCCCCGGGCCACCTCGTGCTCGAAGAACCGCAGTTCGCCGCCCGGCCGCAGCACCCTCCGCAGCTCTCCGAGCGCCCGCGGCAGGTCCCGTACCGAACACAGCACCAGCGACGCGACCGCCGCGTCGAACGCCTCGCTCTTCACCGGCAGCGCCTCCGCCGCGCCCGGCACCACGTCCACCGGCACGTCCGCGCGCAGCCCCGCGCCGGCGGCCAGCTGCCGCAGCCGCCGTTCCGGCTCGATCGCGACGACCTCCGACACGGCACCCGGGTAGTGCGCGAAGTTCAGCCCGTTGCCCGCGCCGACCTCGATGACCCGGCCGGAGAGCCCGGCCAGCAGCTCTTCCCGGTGCGCGGCGACGCCGCCCTTCGCGTCCATGGCGACGCTCACGCGTGCGTAGAAGCGGGCGAACAGCGGGTGGTGGACGGTGTCCCGCATCGCGGACCTCCTGGGAGAGGGGCCAGGACCAGACACCGTCAGTGTCCCCCCGTCAGCCGCTCACGAAGCAGAACTCGTTGCCCTCGGGGTCCCGCAGCACCTGGAAGTCGCCCTGGTCGTCCGTCACGATGCCGCCGACCCGCACCGCGCCGAGCCGCACCGCCTCGGCCGCGGCGGTGTCCACGGCGCCCGCCTCCAGGTCCAGATGGAGCCGGTTCTTGGCGGCCTTGCCCTCCGGTACGCGCTGGAAGGCGATCCGGACGAAGCCCGGAGGCTCCACGTACGACCAGTCCGGGCTCCGGTCCACCGGCTCGCCGCCCAGCAGCGCGGCCCAGAAGCGGACCAGCGCCGCCGGGTCGGCACAGTCGAACACGATCTCGCTGACGACAGCTCGCATGATCAGGAGCGTACGGCCGCGGCGAACGCCTCCGCATCCCAGGTGCCGCCGAGCGCCGGGGCGAGCCACTGTGCGGCCCGCGCACGGAAGGCGTCCACCGGCAGCGCCGCCGCGCCCGCGGGCACCGCGCCCAGCAGCGGCGCGCCCGCCACCTTCGGAAGGTCCGTGACGTTGCAGCGCTCCGCGAGGCCCGGCTCGTCGGGCCAGCTGCCGACCACCACGCCCGCCTGCACCAGCCCGCGCGCCCGCAGCGCCTCGGCGGTGAGCGTCACCATGTTCAGCGTGCCGAGCCCGGCGGGCGCCACCACCAGTACCGGCGCGCCCAGCAGCCGGGCCGCGTCCGCGAGGGTGCCGCCCTCCTCGTCGTACCGCACGAGCAGCCCGCCCGCTCCCTCGACCAGCACCAGGTCGTGCTCGTCCGCCAGCTTGCCCGCGGCGTAGGCCACCTCGTCCGGCCCGACCGGTGCCATCCCGGCCCGTCGCGCGGCCGTGTCCGGCGCCAACGGCTCGGGGAACCGGGCCAGTTCGACCGGTGTGACCCCGTCCCCGGCGAGCCGTACGACCTCGTCCGCGTCGCCCCGCTCGCCCGGCGCCACCCCGGTCTGCGCGGGCTTGAGCACGGCCACCGACCGTCCGGCCGCCCGTGCCACCGAGGCGAGGGCCGCCGTGACGACCGTCTTGCCGATCTCCGTGCCCGTACCGCTGACCACCAGTACCGTCATCTCAACCCTCCCGTGCCGCCGCGAGCACCCCGCGGCAGATCCGTGCCACGTCCTCGTCACCCGTGACGTACGGCGGCATCACGTACAACAGGTCCCGGAACGGCCGCAGCCACACGCCCTCGCGCACCGCCGCCGCCGTCGCGGCCGCCATGTCGACGGGGTGGTCCAGCTGGACGACGCCGATGGCACCGAGCACGCGCACCTCGCGCACCCCCGGCAGCCCGGCGGCCGGCGCCAGGCCGTCCCGCAGCCCCGTCTCGATCCGCTTGACCTCCTGCTTCCAGTCCTGGCCGAGCAGCAGGTCGATCGAGGCGCACGCCACAGCCGTGGCGAGGGGGTTGCCCATGAACGTCGGCCCGTGCGCCAGCACCGGCACCTCGCCCCGCGAGATGCCGTCCGCCACACGGGTGCTGCACAGCGTCGCGGCCAGCGACAGGTAGCCGCCGGTCAGCGCCTTGCCCAGGCACATCACATCCGGCGCCACGCCCGCGTGCTCCGCCGCGAACAGGGTGCCCGTCCGCCCGAAGCCGGTCGCGATCTCGTCGAACACCAGCAGCACGTCGTGCGCGTCGCACGCCTCCCGGAGCACCCGCAGATACGCCGGGTCGTGGAACCGCATCCCGCCCGCGCCCTGCACCACCGGCTCGACGATCACCGCCGCCAGCTCGTCAGCGTGCCGCGCGATCGCCTCCCGCAGCTCCTTGGCGTACGACTCCTCGTACGCGACCGGCGGCGGCCCGGCGAAGACCTGCCGCGGCAGCGCCCCGGACCACAGTTCGTGCATCCCGCCCTGGGGGTCGCACACCGACATCGGCTGCCAGGTGTCCCCGTGGTAGCCGCCGCGCCAGGTCATCATCCGCTGCTTGGCCGGGCGGCCCACCGAGCGCCAGTACTGCAGGCACATCTTGATCGCGACCTCGACGGACACCGAGCCCGAGTCGCAGAGGAAGACGTGCCGCAGCGGTTCCGGTGTGATCTCGACCAGCCGGGTGGCCAGCCGCACGGCGGGCTCATGGGTGAGCCCGCCGAACATCACGTGGCTCATCCGGTCCAGCTGGCCGCGCACCGCCTCGTTGAGGACCGGGTGGTTGTAGCCGTGGACGGCGGACCACCACGACGACATGCCGTCGACCAGTTCGTCCCGCCCGTGCGCCGGTTCGGCGAGCCGCAGGCGGACCCCGGAGGCGGATTCCACGACGAGCGGGTCCGTACGGCCGGGCATGGGGCCGTACGGGTGCCACACGTGGGCCCGGTCGAGGGCGATCAGCTCGGCGGCGTCGAACTCACGCATTGGGGGCGAGGTCGGTTCCGGCGCCCCGGCGGCGTACGGCGACCAGGTCGGTACGGGCCTGCTCGGCCGTCGCGGCGGGTGCGGGCTCCTCCGAACCGCACACCGAGCCGGAGCCGCAGCCGCCGCCACCGGTTCCGCAGGAGGTGGCGTCCGCGCGGTGCTCGGGCAGCGTCGTGGTGTCCGTGCCCTCCACCTCGAAACCGGCGTCCGCGATCATCTCCAGGTCCGCCTTGCCGGCCTGGCCCTCACTGGTGAGGTAGTCGCCCAGGAAGATCGAGTTGGCCAGGTGCAGGGCCAGCGGCTGGAGCGTACGCAGGTGCACCTCGCGCCCGCCCGCCAGCCGGACCTCCACGTCCGGGCAGACGAACCGGACCATCGCCAGGATGCGCAGCGCCCGCTGCGGGGTCAGGTTCCACTCCTTGGCCAGCGGCGTGCCCTCGAAGGGGATGAGGAAGTTCACCGGCACGGAGTCCGGGTCCAGCTCGCGCAGCGCGTAGACGACGTCGACCAGGTCCTCGTCGCTCTCGCCCATGCCCGCGATCAGCCCGGAACAGGCCGACAGGCCCGCCGCGTGCGCCTTTTGTACGGTGTCGACCCGGTCCGCGTAGGTGTGCGTGGTCGTGATTTCCCCGTACGTCCCCTCGGACGTATTGAGGTTGTGGTTGTACGCGTCGGCCCCCGCCGACCGCAGCCGTTCCGCCTGGCCGTCCGACAGCAGCCCGAGGCACGCGCACACCTCGACGCCCTCGTTCTCCTCCTTGATCGCCTCGATGGTCTTCGAGACGCGGTCCACGTCCCGGTCCGTGGGACCGCGGCCGCTGGCGACCAGGCAGACCCGCTTGGCGCCGCCCGCGACGCCCGCGGCGGCCGCCTTGGACGCCTCCTCCGGCTTCAGCCAGGTGTACTTGAGGATCTCCGCCTTCGAGCCGAGCCGCTGCGAGCAGTACGAGCAGTCCTCGGGGCACAGGCCGGACTTGAGGTTGACCAGGTAGTTGAGCTTCACCCGCCGTCCGAACCACTGACGGCGTACCTTCCCGGCCGCGGCCACCACATCGAGCAGCTCGTCGTCCGAGGTCGCCAGCACGGCGAGCGCTTCTTCGCGGGTCGGCAGCTCGCGCCGAAGCCCCTTGTCCACCAGCGTGTTCAGCAGGTCCATGACGCAGATCCTGGCCTACGGCACGGCCCGGGGCCAAGGAGGAACTCCACAGGAGAGCGGGTTTCGAGTGTGTGTATAACCACACTCCGGGAGCACCCGACCACTATTAGGGTCTGTTCGCTGTCTACAAAAGGGAACCGGACATGCCCCAGGCTCCGCTCGACCGGCCGCTCGCCCCGCCCCTGGCCCCGCCCCATGGCTCGCCCTTCGACTGGATCGACACCGAGGCGCGCCGCCGCGCCGACGCCGGCCTCGTCCGCACGCTCCGCCCGCGACCGGCCGTGCCGGACCTCCTGGACCTCGCGAGCAACGACTACCTCGGCCTCACCCACCACCCGGACATCACCGCGGCGGCCGCCGACGCCGCCCGCCGCTGGGGCGCGGGCGCCACCGGTTCGCGGCTGGTGACCGGCACCACCGAACTCCATGCCGAGCTGGAGCGGGAGCTGGCCGCGTTCTGCGGTTTCGAGGCGGCGCTGGTGTTCTCCTCCGGGTACGCGGCCAACCTCGCCGCCCTGACCGCGCTGAGCGCCCGCGGCTCGCTGATCGTCTCGGACGCGGGCAACCACGCCTCGATCGTGGACGGCTGCCGGCTCTCACGCGCCGAGACGGCGGTCGTCCCGCACGCCGACCCCGACGCGGTCGCCAAGACCCTGGACGCCCACGCGGGGCGCCAGGCGCTCGTGGTCACGGACTCGGTCTTCTCCGTCGACGGAGACGCGGCGCCGCTGGCCGGATTCGCGGCGGCGTGCCGGGCGCACGGCGCGGCGCTGGTGGTCGACGACGCGCATGGCCTCGGCGTGCTGGGCGAGGGCGGGCGCGGCGCGCTGGACGCGGCCGGTCTCGCGGGCGCCCCGGACGTCGTCGCCACGCTCACCCTCTCCAAGTCCCTGGGCAGCCAGGGCGGAGCGGTCCTGGGGCCGGCGCGGGTGATCGACCACCTGGTCAACGCCGCTCGCACGTTCATCTTCGACACGGGCCTCGCCCCGGCCGCCGCGGGTGCCGCGCTGGCGAGCCTCGGGCTGCTGCGCGCCGAGCCGGGGCTGGCCGGCCGGGCGCGTGCGGTGGCGGCCACCCTGCACGCCCGGCTGACCGCCGCCGGACTGACCGCCGTGCGGCCGGACGCCGCCGTCGTCTCCGTACGCGCGCCGTCGCCGGAGCAGGCGGTGAAGTGGGCGGCCGACTGCCGGGCCGAGGGTCTCGCCGTGGGGTGCTTCCGGCCGCCGTCGGTGCCGGACGGCATTTCGCGGCTCCGCCTCACCGCCCGTGCCGACTTGACGGAACGTCAGGTGGAAGAGGCGGTCGCGACGATCCTCCGTACGGCACCCGTCCCGGTCGGCTGACCTCCTTCAGGACTTCAGGACTTCAGGACTTCAGGGCGGAGACGAAGGAGGCCCAGGCCGTCGCGGAGAACCGCAGCGGCGGCCTTGCGGTGTTCTTGGAGTCGCGTACGGCCAGCTGCGCGGGGCCGAGGCGGGCGGCCTCGACGCAGTTGTTCATGCCGACGCTGCGGCTGCTGCGCCGCCAGCGCAGGCCGTCGTGGTGTGCGAGGTAAGCAGACATGGGGGGTGCCTCTCCCTACGCGCCGTCACCGATCCCGGCGATGAGGTCCGATGTGTCCTCGGGCGACAGGGCGAGCGCCTGCATGGTGCGGAAGGCGGCGCCGTACGCCTCGAGGTCTTCCGTGCGTTCGAGATAGAGGCTACTCGTCAAGTGGTCAAGAGCAACCACATCCAGATCAGAAATGTTCGGAAAGGAGAAGATAACGAAAGGGCCGGAGAGCCCGACGTACCCACCCGTGGAGAACGGCAGCACCTGAAGCCGCACATGAGGCAACCGCGCCCACTCCAGCAACCGCCGTAACTGCTCCCTCATCACCCGCGGCCCACCCACCTGCCGCCGCAGCACCGCCTCGTCGAGCACCGCCTCCAGCCGTAGCGGAGGATCGGCGCGCAGTACCTCCTGCCGCGCGATCCGCACCCGCACCAGCGAGTCGACCGTCGCCGCGGGAACCCCGTCCAGCGCCGCACGCGTCACCGCCCGTGCGTACTCCTCGGTCTGCAACAGGCCCGGCACCACCGAGGTCTCCAGCGTGCGCGCCGTGCACGCCTGTGCCTCCAGGCTGATGAAGTCCTGGTACGGAGGCGGGAGCACGCCCCGGTACGCATGCCACCATCCCGCCCCGCCACCGTCCGCGGCCGCTCCCGCCAGTGCCTCCAGCAGGGCCCGCAACCGCGGGTCGTGAACGCCGTAGGCGTCGAGCAGCCGTGCGACGTCCGCCGCCGTCACCCCGCTCGCACCCGTCTCGATCCGGCTCACCTTCGACTGGTGCCAGCCCACCAGCCGTGCCGCCTCGCGGCTGGTGAGGCCGGCGGCCAGGCGCAGTCCGCGCAGCTCCTCACCGAGCTTGCGCCGACGCACCGCCGGGCCGTGCCGAGCGCCTCGCATGACCGCCTCCTCCCGCAGCCGGGCCAACCCCTCAGTCTGCCGCCCAAATCCGGTCTCGCGTCGCAGGGTTCACCGCTTCGAGCGACAGATATATGCATATCTTGGGGGATCGCCCCCAACAGGGGCGACATAAGTGGCAGTCTGGCGCGAAGCACAATCCGAGGCCGTCCTCACAAAACATCCGGTACGTGTCGGAGTCCGGCCCCGGTGGGAAAGGGACAGCGTCGCCATGGCAGACCATCAGGAAGCATCCGTCACTCTGCCGAGCGATCCCGCCTCGGTCTCCACCGCCCGGAGATATGTGGCGGACGTCCTCGCGGAATGGGGCCTCCCCACCGAGGCCGAAACGGCCGACACGGTACGGCTGATCGTCTCGGAACTCGCCACCAACGCCGTCCAGCACACCTTCGGCCAGTCGCCGACGTTCACCGTCGACGTACGGCTGGAGCGCGACGAGCGGCTGCGCATCGGAGTCACCGACAGTCACCCGCGCTGGCCGCAACGGCTGCCCGCCGCGGTCCAGCAGGACAACGGCCGCGGAATGGTCATCATCCGCTGGCTCACCGCGGAGTGCGGTGGCCGCCTCTCGGTCACCCCGACCCCGGAAGGCGGCAAGACCGTCTGGATCGCCCTCCCCTGGACGGTCCCGGTCCAGACTTGACCCTGCCCCGCCGCCGGCCAGGACGCGGCCGTCCGCCTGAGGGCGTCCGCCGGGGCCCGGCCTCTGCTCCCGGCCGCACCAGCCCCGCCGTGCACCCGCGCCCCGCCCTCCGGGACCTCACCCGCCGAGCCCGGTCTCGCGCCCGCACCTGAGGACCGCCGCCGCCGTCCGGGACCTGACGCCCAGGGCATGACCGCCCGCCCCCGCCGCCGGGCCCACCGCCCCGCCCTCGACGCCGGGACCGTCCGTTCCGCCGCCTGTGCCCGGCGCCCGGCCCGGAGATCGTCCGTTCCGCCCCCTGCTCCCGTCGAGTCCCAGCACGCCCGTGCGCGGTCGTCCTCGCCCTCGTGGGGTTCCCGGCCGTCGCGCTGGTGGTCGACCGGCTGGGGCGATGGCTGCGACGGCCGCGTACCGCCAGGGCCGTGCAGGGCGTCACCGGCGGCGGACTCGCCGCCCTGTGTGTGTCTCTGCTGGTCGCTCCGGTGGCCGGGCGCTGAGTCGACGCCGTACGAGGCGGGGGAGGAACCCCCACAGGCCCGCGCAGACCAGCAGGGTGAAGCCGCCCGCCGCCAGGCCCTCGGGGCGGCCGTGCACCACATCCACGACCAGCGACACGGAACAGGTCAGCGCCAGGGCGAGGACACCGAGCCCGATCTTCGCCAGCCGGGACGAGACGGCCACGATGCGGATCTTGGCGCCCTGCTGGAAGAGCGTGCGGTGCAGCGCGGCCGGGGCGGTGAGCAGGACCGTCGCCACGACCGAGAGCAGCAGCGTCACGACGTACATGCCCCGCTGGTAGGAGTCGAGCAAGCCGAAGCGGGGCATGAACGCCAGGGTCAGAAGGAAGGCGAACAGGATCTGCACGCCGGTCTGGGTGACGCGCAGTTCCTGGAGCAGCTCGGCGAAATTGCGGTCGGCGCGCTCCAGGGGCGTCTCGTTGCGCGCGGTGCGGGGGCTCTCGCCGGACATTTCCGACGAGTACCCCCGCACCACGGCTCATGCACGCGGGGTCACGGGAGGATCAGCGGACCCGTCCGTACCAGACCGACTTCGACCAGATCTTGTCCAGCTTCACCACCGACCCCGACTTCGGTGAGTGCCAGATCTTGTTGTTACCCGCGTAGATACCCACGTGGTAGACGTTGCTTCCCCGATGGAAGAAGACCAGGTCGCCCTTCTGCCGGCTGGAGGCGGAGATGTGGCGGGTCTTGTTGTACTGCTGCTGTGCCGTGCGCGGCAGTGTCTTGCCGGCCTTCTTGTACGAGTACAGCGTCAGGCCGGAGCAGTCGAACCGGGACGGGCCCGCCGCTCCGTACTTGTACGGTGCGCCCTTCTTGGACGCGGCGATGTTCAGCGCCTTCGTCGAGTACGCCGGGGCGGCCTGGGCATCCGACACGGCGCCGGGCGCCAGCATCGGGCCACCGACGGCGGCGAGGGTGAGTGCCGAGACGGCACCCGCCCGGGACAGCAGAGACGGGACATGAATCTGCGCGGTCATTGCGCAACCCTTCGTCAGCCGCCTGTGAAGGATGACCTGTCGGGTTCGGACTGGCGAAGTTGCCCGGCCGCTGACGCGGCTTCACCCCAAGGGCGACCGATGGGACGTACATCGTTCGGTCACCCGTACTGCTCGGGTCCTCCACTCCTGCCGATCCACTCCTGTCGACCAGTCATCCGGAACGGCGGCAGGACTCGGCGTCCGCCCGGACCGCCCCGCCGCGGCGGCGGGGGCTTGTCGTCGTGAGGGATCTTGACCCATGTCGAGGGGAAATTCCGAGTCGAAACGGCCGTTTGTGAGGCTCCTCACGACTGATCCGTTCGGGTGGACAGGGTGGATTTGGTGCCCGGCGGCGAGACATCGACGATCCCCGCACCAGCGGCGGAAGGTGATATTCCGCCAGATGTGTACACCTGCTGCGCAACTCGGGTCGTACGAAATTCGTCCGGTTGCGTACGCTGAACGAGGGACCGGTTCTCGTACTCCTGAGCCCATTCGGGGGAGAGCTACGTCGGCCCCACGCCTCGATTCTGAGGCACCGTCACGCGTCCCGCGCGCCGTTCGCCGTCAAGCACCCGCAATGCTCGCGCCAGCGTATGGGCATGCACGTCGCTCTCGCCGCGCTCGTGCATCGACGTCAGGGCGTCGCGCAGCGCCGTCGCACGTCCGACGAGGGCCTGTGCCGCGCGCAGGGCGCTGTAGGTGTGGGTGGCGCGCGCCGGGTTGATCCGCCCCAGGAGGTCGACGACCTCGAGTCAACTGTCGACGAACGCGCATTCGGCTCGGGTCAGGGCGGGGAGCGGCGGGGGCTCGGACGGCGGCCCGATCGGCTCGGGCGGCTCGGGTGACGGCATCGGTCACCGCCTGCGGTTGGCGACGACATGGTCGACCAGGCCGTACGCCACGGCGGCGGCCGCGTCGAAGACCGTGTCGCGCTCCAGGTCGGCGTCGATCCGGTCGCGGCTCTGGCCGGTGTGGCGGGCGAGCATGCCGGCGAGCTGGTCGCGCAGCCGCAGCAACTCCCGCGCGTGGATGTCCAGGTCCGACGGCTGCCCGCGCAAGGGCTCCTCCGTCGCGGGCTGCTGGACCAGCACGCGCGCACCCGGCAGGGCCATCCGCTTGCCGGGGGCTCCGGCGGCGAGCAGGACGGCGGCGGTGGACGCGGCCTGGCCGATGCAGGTCGTCTCCACGTCGCACCGGACGGCCTGCATCGTGTCGTAGATGGCCGACGCGGCGCTGAGGGGCCCGCCGGGGGAGTTGATGTAGAGCGAGATGTCCCGGTCGGGCGCGGCGTGTTCCAGGTACAGGAACTGCGCGATGACGTCGTTGGCGGCGGTCTCGTCGATCGGGGTTCCCAGGAAGACGATCCTCTCCTCCAGGAGCTTGGAGTACGGGTCGAGCGTGCGGCTCCCGGCGCTGGTGCGTTCGGTGAACTCGGGCAGGACGTAACGCGCGGTACGGATCATGACCGTGCCCCCTTGATCTCTGCAAAAAATGTACAGGATGTACAGGCCGTTATGATGGGAGCATGGCCTACGAGATTCCGGTGACGCAAGCCCGGGCAGAGCTCGCCGATCTGATCAACCGCGTCGTCTACGGCGGTGAACGCGTGGTCGTGACCCGCCACGGCAAACCGCTCGTGGCGTTGGTGTCGGCCGCTGACCTGGAACGACTCGAAGTGGAGCAGGCGGCGGAGGAGCAGGTGGTACGTACCCTCTCCACCGTCCGCGACGTCCCGTCCTCCGCTCCGGGCGAACAGGGCCGCTTCGGCATCGCCGCCGAGCACCGCCCGGGCGGTCCGCAGCTGCCGGGCCACTGACGAAAGCAGCGGGGGGAGCCGCCGTGGCTCCCCCCGCTGCGGTGGGTCATCCCGCTGTCGGTCAGTACAGCGACCGGTAGTTCTGCCAGCCCGTGGCGATGGTCAGGGTCGCCCCGAAGGAGCCCTTGCCATCGCCCTTGTTGCGCAGCAGCTTGCCGTTGGTGTCGCGTGACAACAGGTCGGGCAGCCCGTCACCGCTGATGTCGCCGACCCCGATGATCTCGGAGCGCCCGGCGCCCCAGTCCTGGAACAGCAGCTGCCGCGGCTTGAACGTGCCCTGCCCCGTGCCGCTGTACCGCCACAGCTCACCGGACGAATCGCGCGCGAGCAGGTCACCGTGCCCGTCGCCGTCGACGTCGCCCGCGCCGATCAGGCGGTACCCCGTCCAGCCGGTGCCGACGCGTACCGCCGGGTCCAGACCGCCGGCCGCGTTCGCCTTGTACAGGAAGAGGTAGCCGGTCGTGGTCTGCCTCGCCAGCAGGTCCGGCAGGCCGTCGCCGGTGAAGTCACCGGGCGCGGCGAAGTGGTCGAAACCATTCCAGCCCGTACCGATCTGCACGTGCGGGGCCGCGGCGGAGGACGGGGCGAAGTCGCCCTCGCACTTTCCGCCGCTCCGCCACAGCTTGCCGTCCGTGGTCCGCAGCAGCATGTCGTCGCAGCCGTCGCCGTCGATGTCGCCGAACGGGATGAAGCGGGTCGCCGGGTCCCAGGGCGAGCTCGACCAGTCCCCGCCGGCGGCGCCGATGCGGTGTGCGGCCAGCTTGCCGCCCTCGGTCATGGAGTAGTACTCGCCCAGGCCGTCACCGTTGGCGTCGCGGTGGGCGGTGCGCCCGCCGAGGACCTGCGTGGTGCCGCGGCTGACGACCTTCGGGCCGGTGCCGTCGCCCAGGTCGGTGCTCAGCTCCCAGTGGTGCGGCCGGCTCACGGCGGGCCTGCCGTCGGCGCCGAGGCCGTCCCAGCTGGCGCGGATCGCGGCGCCGTCGCGGTCGGTGCCCGCGATCTCCCGCACCGTGTTGCCGTAGGCGTCACGGAAGGTCAGCTTCCAGGACGCCACCGGGCGACTCAGCCGCCACAGCCCGGTCCACGGCGACGGGGAGGCCGCGCGCAGGTCGACCGACGCCGACGTGTGCGTGCCCAGGACCGCGAGCGGCGAGCGCGGCACGGTCACCGCGGGGACCCGGATACGGCGCGCCTCGTCGACGTACGCGACGTGTCCGCCGAACCTGTCGACCGTCCACTCGCCGATGGACGGCCGCTGTGCGAGCACCGTCTCGGGCGCGGGCTGACCGGCTCCCTGGTGGAAGTCCTTCAGCACCAGCCGGGTTGCGTCCGGATCGGCGTCGTCCTTCCAGACCACGAAGCCGTCGCCCAGCTGTGCCGCCACCGGCACCGGTATGCCGCGCCCCTCCGTGCGGTCCCACACCCCGGCGCGGCGCTCGGCGTAGCACCCCCAGTACAGCCAGCGGCCGACCGCCTGGAGGTCGTTCGGCACGCATGCGGAGCCGATGTTGATGTCGGCCGACTCCGTCTTCTGGCGCAGGTCGTACGACCTGACCGTGCCCGTCGTGGTCCCGGGCTTCCACAGCGTGTCACCCCAGACGGCGGCCGTGCTCCCCGGCACGGAGTGGGATGCCGTCCCGGTCTCGGCCGCGTCGAAGGTGTCGACGAGCAACCCTGGCCCGTCGGCGTTCCTGACGACGATGTACGGACCGGACGCGCCCACCACGTCGTCGTACGGGACGTACGAGGTGACGTGGATCTGTTCGGCGGGCACCTTCCCGCCGTTGGCCTCGTGGTAGGCGACCGGGTGGTCGAGTGGGGTCCGGTATCCCACGCGTCCGTCTCCGAGCGCCCACAGGCGGGAATCGAACTCGGCGCACGAGTATTCGCCGCCCGCGCCCTCGCACGGATAGTCCATGTAGAAGTCGCCCTGCACCAGCCGCCGGGGGCCGGGCTCCGGGCCGCCCGAGGTCGGCAGGTCGTACTCGTACAGGCCGCGTGTCGTTCCGGTGTCCGCCCAGCCCACCACGGTGAGCCGGCCGCCGCCCAGGGCGATTCCCTCCGGGCTCCCGGTGCCGCTGAGTGTTCCGAACGTGATGACGGCCTCGCCCCCGTCCGTCGCGGCGGGTGCCGCCGCGACGGACGGGGCTGGAACGAGCCCGCCCACCGCCAGTGCGACGACGGCGAACCCGACGGTTCTCGCCGTACGTCGTCTCCTGCGGATGGTCATGTCATGCCCCCCTCTGGTTACGTGATCGCCTGAATCCTAGGGCCGGCCCGCCGACGACCGGTCCGTATAAGACCCGGGGCGGGACCGGGGGAGCCCACGAGGTCCGCGGGGCCCCGATGACCATGGGCCGGCAAAGGGGCAGTTAACCTGCCGGAAAAACTTCTGCCCGAGATTGAAATATCTCTGCGCCACACTCGTTCCCGCAGGTCAACAGAGTGTTGAAGCCGGATAGGGTCCCGCTGCGCCCGGGATCACATCGGGCGGGAGACAGTGAGGTGAAACGTGCAACTGACCCCGCACGAGCAGGAACGCCTGCTCATCCATGTCGCCGCCGACGTGGCGGAGAAGCGCAGGGCACGCGGCGTGCGGCTCAACCACCCCGAGGCCGTCGCCCTCATCACCTCCCACATCCTGGAGGGCGCCCGCGACGGCCGCACCGTCGCCGAACTCATGGTGTCGGGCCGCAAGGTGCTCAGCCGTGACGACGTCATGGACGGCATCCCCGAGATGATCCACGACGTCCAGGTCGAGGCCACCTTCCCCGACGGCACCAAGCTCGTCACCGTCCACGACCCGATCCTCTGACGGGACAGGAGCGCCGCCGATGATCCCCGGAGAGATCCTTTACGCGGACGAGCCCGTGCCCCTCAACGAGGGCCGCCCCGTCACCCGCCTCACCGTCCTCAACGCCGCCGACCGGCCCGTCCAGGTCGGCTCCCACTACCACTTCGCCGAGGCCAACCCGGGCCTCGACTTCGACCGTTCGGCCGCGCACGGCCTGCGGCTCAACATCGCCGCCGGGACCGCCGTACGCTTCGAGCCCGGCATCCCCGTCGACGTCGAACTCGTACCGCTCGCCGGGCTGCGTGTCGTCCCCGGCCTGCGCGGACAGACCGGAGGCCCCCTCGATGCCTGAGCCCAGCCGCGCCCTGCTCGACCGGGCCGTCTACGCCGACCTTTTCGGCCCCACCACCGGTGACCGCATCCGGCTCGCCGACACCGACCTGCTCGTCGAGATCGAGGAGGACCGCTCCGGCGGCCCCGGACGCGCGGGCGACGAGGCGGTGTTCGGCGGCGGCAAGGTGATCCGCGAATCCATGGGCCAGTCCCGTACGACCCGCGCCGAGGGCGCTCCCGACACCGTCATCACCGGCGCCGTCATCATCGACCACTGGGGCATCGTCAAGGCGGACATCGGCATCCGCGACGGCCGGATCACCGGCATCGGCAAGGCCGGCAACCCCGACACGATGGACGGCGTCCACCCCGACCTGGTCATCGGCCCGGAGACCGAGGTCATCGCCGGCAACGGCAAAATCGTCACCGCCGGTGCCATCGACGCGCACATCCACTTCATCTCCCCGACCATCGTCGAGCAGGCCCTCACCTCCGGCATCACCACCCTCGTCGGCGGCGGCACCGGACCCGCCGAAGGCACCAAGGCCACCACCATCACGCCCGGTCCCTGGCACCTCGCCCGGATGTTCCAGGCGCTGGAGACGTACCCCGTCAACATCGGCCTGCTCGGCAAGGGCAACACCGTCTCGCGGGAGGCGATGCACTCCCAACTGCGCGGCGGTGCCCTCGGGTTCAAGATCCACGAGGACTGGGGGGCCACCCCGGCCGCCATCGACGCGTGCCTGAGGGTCTGCGAGGAGACCGGCGCCCAGCTCGCCATCCACACCGACACGTTGAACGAGGCCGGGTTCGTCGGCGACACCCTCGCCGCCATCGCGGGCCGCACCATCCACGCGTACCACACCGAGGGCGCGGGCGGCGGTCACGCCCCCGACATCATCACCGTCGTCTCCGAGCCGTACGTCCTGCCCAGCTCCACCAACCCCACCCGGCCGCACACCGTCAACACGCTCGACGAACACCTCGACATGCTGATGGTCTGCCACCACCTCAACCCGGCCGTCCCCGAGGACCTGGCCTTCGCCGAGTCCCGCATCCGGCCCTCCACCATCGCGGCCGAGGACATCCTCCACGACCTGGGCGCCATCTCGATCATCTCCTCCGACTCCCAGGCCATGGGCCGCGTCGGCGAAGTGATCCTCCGGACCTGGCAGACCGCACACGTGATGAAGAAGCGCCGGGGCGCACTGCCGGGCGACGGCCGCGCCGACAACCACCGCGCGCGTCGCTATGTCGCCAAGTACACGATCAACCCGGCCGTCGCCCAGGGCCTCGACCAGGAGATCGGCTCCGTCGAGACGGGCAAGCTCGCCGACCTCGTGCTGTGGGAGCCGGCCTTCTTCGGCGTCAAGCCGCAGACGGTGATCAAGGGCGGGCAGATCGCGTACGCGCAGATGGGCGACGCCAACGCCTCCATCCCCACGCCCCAGCCGGTCATGCCCCGCCCCATGTTCGGCGCGCTCGGCACGGCGGCCGCGGCCGGGTCCTTCAACTTCGTCACCCGGTCCGCCCTCGACGACGGGCTGCCCGAACGGCTGGGCCTCACCAAGGAGTTCACGGCGATCACCAGCACCCGGGGCGTCACCAAGGCCGACATGCGCGAGAACGACGCCCTGCCGCGCGTCGAGGTCGACGCCGACACCTTCACGGTGACGATCGACGGCGAGCCGGTCGACCCCGCGCCGGCCGCCGAACTGCCCATGGCCCAGCGCTACTTCCTCTTCTGAGGACACTTCTCGATGACACGCGCCGCACTTCTCGTCCTCGCCGACGGCCGGTTCCCCGCCGGTGGTCACGCCCACTCGGGCGGCGCCGAACCGGCCGTCAGGGCGGGACGCATCCGGGACGCCCGCGACCTGGAGGCCTTCTGCCGGGGCCGCCTGCACACCGGCGGGCTCACCTCCGCCGCCCTGGCCGCCGCGGCCGCCCTCGGCCACGACCCGGCCGCGCTCGACGAGGCCGCCGACGCCCGTACCCCCTCGCCCGCGCTGCGCGCCACCGCCCGCAAGCTCGGCCGCCAGATGCTGCGGGCCGCCCGCGCCACCTGGCCCAGTGCCGAACTGGACGCGCTCGCCCGGGCGTTCCCACGCGGCACGCACCAGCCGGTCGTCCTCGGCCTGGCCGCCCGAGCGGCGGGCCTCGCCCCCGAGGACGCCGCGCACTGCGTCGCGTACGAGACGGTCAGCGGCCCCGCCACGGCCGCCGTGCGCCTGCTGAGCCTCGACCCCTTCCAGGCCACCGCCGTCCTCGCCCGCCTCGCGCCCGACATGGACCGGGTGGCCGAGCGGGCCGCACAGGCCGCCCGTGCCGGCATCGACGCGCTGCCCGCCGCCTCCGCCCCGCTGCTCGACATCACGGCCGAGCAGCACGCGACCTGGCCCGTACGCCTTTTCGCCTCGTAACACCGATTGGAGCTCCCCGTGCACCTCGACCACACCCACCACGGCCCCGCCGCCGTCAGCGCCGACGCCCACCGCCCCGACGGCACCCGCCGCGCGCTGCGCATCGGCCTGGGCGGTCCCGTCGGCTCCGGCAAGACCGCCACCGTCGCCGCCCTGTGCCGGGAACTGCGCGACCAGCTGTCCCTCGCGGTCGTCACCAACGACATCTACACCCGCGAGGACGCCGAGTTCCTGCTGCGCAACGCCGTCCTGCCACCGGAGCGCATCCAGGCCGTGGAGACCGGCGCCTGCCCCCACACCGCGATCCGCGACGACATCTCCGCCAACCTCGAAGCCGTCGAGGACCTGGAGGACGCGGTCGGCCCGCTCGACCTCATCCTCGTCGAGTCCGGCGGTGACAACCTGACCGCCACCTTCTCCAAGGGCCTCGTCGACGCCCAGATCTTCGTGATCGACGTCGCGGGCGGTGACGACATCCCCCGCAAGGGCGGCCCCGGCGTCACCACGGCCGACCTGCTCGTGATCAACAAGACCGACCTCGCCCCCTACGTCGGCTCCGACCTGGAGCGGATGGCCCGCGACGCCAAGGAGCAGCGCGGCGACCTGCCCGTCGCCTTCACCTCCCTGACCGGCGAGGAGGGCGTCGGGCCCATCGCCGCATGGGTGCGCGCACAGCTCGCCGCCTGGAACTCCCGCGGATGAGCGTCCACGCCACCGCGCGGATCGTGGCCACCCCCGAGGGGCTGTCCGTGCTGGCGAGTGACGGGCCGCTCGCCCTGCGCCGCACCCGCGCCACCGGCCCGTACACCCGGGTCACCGTCGTCGGCGCGATGACCGCGCCGCTCGGCGGCGACCGGCTGGCCGTCGAGGCGGAGGTACGGGACGGGGCACGGCTCACCGTCGACTCGGCGGCCGCCACGGTCGCCCTGCCGGGCCGGGACGCCGGCCACGCGTGCTACGACGTGCGCCTGACCGTCGGGGAAGGAGCGGAACTGCGCTGGCTGCCGGAGCAGCTCGTCTCCGCGCACGGCTCCGACCTCCGGATGCGTACGACGGTCGACCTGGCGGCCGGCGCCCGGCTGGTGCTGCGTGAGGAGCAGGTCCTCGGCCGTCACGCCGAGGAGCCCGGCACCCTCACCACCCGCCTCACCGTCCGCCGCGCCGGACGCCCGTTGCTGGACCAGGAACTGGCCTACGGTCCGGGGGCGCCCGGCGGCTGGGACGGGGGAGCGGTGCTGGGAGGGCACCGGGCCGTCGGTCAACTTCTCGTGGTGGACCCGGACTTCGACGGGAAGCCCGCCGAGTCCCGGCTCATCGGGGACACCGCCGCGCTCACACCGCTCGCCGGGCCCGCCGCCCTGGTGACGGCGGTCGCCCAGGACGCCCTGAGCCTGCGGCGCGTCCTGGACGAAACGCTGACGGTGCTGGCGCCCCGGTGACGGCTCGCGTCAGGCGCCGACGTACCAGCTGAAGCCGCCCGAGGAAGCGGCGACGGCCAGCAGGATGCCGAAGATCACCAGGTCGACGATGCCGAGGACGATCGCTGCCTTCGCCATGCCCGCGCCGTTCTTGACCGGCGCCTGCTTGAGGCCGACCGCACCGAAGATGATGGCCAGCGGCCCGAGGATGACATTGAGGAACAGGACGCCGATGATGCCGCAGACGAGCCCGGCGATGGCGAGACCGTTCGTACGGGACTGCGCCTGCCCGTGCGTACCGCTGGTGCCGTAACCGGCCATGACAACTCTCCCTGCTCGGGGTGGACTTGTGAACGTCCGTGTTGCCCGATGTGCCGGTCCCATGCCCGCCGCGTGAGAACTCCGTGCCGGTCGGTCTGCTCCGCTCCGCGCCGGCCGCCTCCGGGGCGCCGGTCCTCGCGCCGACTCGCCTCCGCGCCGGCCGCCTCTGGGGCGCCGGTCTTCGCGCCGGGGAGCCCGACTGTCGCCGCCGGCCTC
>NZ_JBEPEL010000053.1:0-50269 GCF_040300825.1 Streptomyces sp. NPDC000229 | reverse complement strand
CGCCAATGCTCCGCAGTGGCTCCCTCCTCCGCCTTGCGATGCACGGCACCAGACGCCACTCCCTGATCCAGCCTGATCCAAACGAAAGACCCTAGGCGGCGCGACGGATCCGGGCCCTGGCCACCAGGCCCAGGGTCACGTCCACCATCAGGAACACCAGCAGGCTGATGCCGAGCATGGGCACGAACCAGCCCACCAGGGCCGTCGCGGCGGCGAGCGGAAGGAGCAGCGTCACGGGTACCTTGCGCCAGGCGCCGCGCGGCATGGGCCGGCCGACGCTCAGCTTCCGCTCCTTCGTGGGCCTGCGCAGCCACCACATCCGGTAGCCCCAGACGACGAGGAGGATGAGCGCGACCATGAGGGCGGCGAGCACGAGCTGGTTGGGGAGTCCGAAGAGGACGCCCATGTGGGCGTCGATGCCGAAGCGGGTCAGCTTGGCGAGGACGGGGTAGTCGGCGAACCGCAGTTCGTCGATGACCGTGCCGTCGGCCGGGTCGACCGCCACCGAGTCCAGGTGGACCGGGAACTGGGTGTCGGTCTCCTTGACGACGTACCCCCGGCCCTCGGCCGGGAGGGTCACGGCGATCTTCCCGGTCACCCCGGCGTCGCGGGCGGCCTCGACGGCCCGGTCGATGCCGACGTCGGGGCCCTGGGGGGCGGGGGCGGTGTGGTGGCCCGAGCCGTGGCCCTCGTGTCCGGTGTCGCCACCGGCGGCCGCGCCGTCGAGGGTCGCGGAGACGGTGGGGGTGGCGCCGCCGAGCTGGGACTGCACGGCGTCGATGTTCTCGCCCGCGTACCGGGACCAGGTCAGGCCGGTCGCGGAAAGGAGGACGAGGCCGGTCACCGCCCACAGGCCGACCGAACCGTGCCAGGAGAGGGTGCGGCGGCGGGACTTGGGGCCGCGCTCGGGGAGGATCAGGGCGCGCTTGGCGGTGCGCCTGCGGCCGATCCACAGCGCCAGGCCGCCGAGGGCGACGACCCACATCCAGCTGGCGGCCATCTCGCTGTAGTTGCGGCCGGCCTCGCCGAGCTGGAGGTTCGCGTGGAACTCCGAGAGCCAGGTGCGCAGCGGCAGGGCGCCCGAACTGCCGTAGCTGGGCAGGTCGCCCCGTACCTCGGCGGTGTACGGGTCGACGAAGACGGCGAGCGACTTGCCTTCCTCGACGGCCGGGCTGCTCATGAGGACGCGGGTGGTGGCACCGTCCTCCGAGGACGGCCAGACGGCGGTCACCGTGCCGTCGGGGTGGGCCTTGCGGGCCGCGTCGACCTGCTCGGAGAGCGGAAGGATCCGGTCGCCGGCCGGAACCTGGAGCTCATGGCGGTAGAGGACCTTCTCCGCCTGGAAGGAGAGGGCGTACAGCAGTCCGCTGGTCGCGGCGATCAGGAGGAGCGGGGCTATCAGGAGACCCGCGTAGAAATGGACGCGGAGGAAGAGGGGGCGCAGGGCGCTCCACGTCGATCCGGTGCCCGTGGGAGTGGTTTCCGCGGGGCGTTCGGCTGTTTCGGCCGTCGTGCGGTCGTCAATGGCCATGACTGTCCTAGGAGTCGGTGTTGCTGCATGTCTGCAGGGGGAAGCAGCCCCCGGGTCAGACGTGCGTCGCTCCGGGGACCGTGGCGCGGGGTACGAGGGACGTGGGCGGGCCGCGCCGCGAGAGGGTGTGCGCGAGGACGCGGCCCTGGTGGCGGCGGGCGTCACGGGTCCGGGGGCGCGGGCTGCGCGGGGCGTCGGGCAGGCGGACGACGGCGAGCAGCAACCGCAGCGGGGTGAAGGCGAGGGCGCCGACGGCGCGGGCGAGGCGGAAGAAGGCGGCCTCGCCCCGGGCCAGCCACAGCGCGCAGACGGCGGCGGCCAGCAGGTGGACGGCGACCATGCCGGCGGAGGCGCCAGCGGTGATCCCCGCGAGGAGGTCGGCCACGCCGCCGGATCCGGCCGGTGCGCCTGGTGCGCCCGGCATGGTGGCCCCGTGCGACGTCATGCCCGGCATCGGCTCCGGGACCGTGCCCGGCACCGACGCGTGGCCGTGGTGGCCGCCGCCGCCCATGAACGTCAGGTGCAGCGCGCCCTGCACGGCGAGGAGTCCCGTACCGATGAAGGCGGCCCCTCGGCGGCGGCCCGCCGCGAGCCAGGCCAGGCCACTGGTGACACCGAACGCCACGAGCAGCGAGCCGGGCGGAACCCCATGCGCAGACATGGACGAATGCCCCATCGCGGCCAATGTCACGCACACCGCCGCGAAAAGGGCGGCGCGGACGGTGCGCATCGGCGACAGGACGTTGGTCATCGTGGCCACATGCTGCCACCCCGGCGGCGGGGGCGGGAGACCGGCGGTTCTTCTGGCAGCAGAACCCCTGTTCGCGGAGGTGCCGGGCGGGGGAGAGTCGGATCATGAAACTTCTGATGCTGGGTGGTACGGAGTTCGCCGGACGCGCCGTCGTGACGGCCGCGCTGGCCCGGGGCTGGGAAGTGACGGTCTTCCACCGCGGCCGCCACGAGCCGCCCGCCGGTGTCGAGTCGCTGCTGGGCGACCGCACCGCGCCGGACGGGCTCGCGGCTCTCACCGAGGGCCGGTGGGACATGGTCGTCGACACCTGGTCGTCGGACCCGACCGCGGTACGGGACGCCGCGCGGCTGCTCGCCGACCGGGTCGGCCGTTATGTGTACGTCTCCAGCCGCAGCGTCTACGCGTGGCCGCCGGCGGCGGGGCCGGCCGAGGACGGCCCACTGGTGGAGGCGTCGCCGGACGCCACGGAAGTGCCGTACGCGGAGGCCAAGCGGGGCGGGGAACTGGCGGCGCTCGCCGCGCTCGGCGAGGAACGGGTGCTGCTGGGCCGCGCGGGGCTGATCATCGGCCCGTGGGAGAACGTCGGCCGCCTGCCCTGGTGGCTGAACCGGATCGCCCGCGGCGGACCGGTGCTCGCCCCGGGCCCGCGGGACCTGCCGTTGCAGTACATCGACGTCCGCGACATGGCCGAGTGGCTGCTGGACGCGGCGGAGGCGGGGCTGTCCGGCCCGTACGACCTGGTGAGCCCGCCCGGGCACACGACCATGGGCGAGTTGCTCGACGCCTGCGTGCGAGCCACCGGTTCGGACGCCGAGCTGCGGTGGACGGACCCGGAGGCCATCCTCGGCGCGGGCATCGAGCCCTGGACCGGGCTGCCGATCTGGATACCGCGCGGTGAGCTGTACGACGCGATACACGGTGGTGACGTGTCCCGGGCGCTGGCGGCGGGCCTGCGGTGCCGCCCGGTGGCCGAGACGGTCGAGGACACCTGGGCGTGGCTGCGCGGGCTGGGCGGGGCGGCGCCCCAGCGGGCGGACCGGCCGCGGTTGGGCCTGACACCGGAGCAGGAGGCGAAGGCACTCGGGGCACTCGGCCTGTGACCTCACCCTGTCCGGGGCGGCGCCGTCACCACCGGGTGAGGAGTAGCGGTTCGCCCGCTTTGCGGACGTAGCAACCTACGAAATCGGAGGGGCGCTGAACGGGCCCCGGATGACGCCCGTATGGAACGGAGCGGTTCACCCCGCCCAGGATTGGAGTTCCATGCGACGCACAAGAAAACGCTCGACACTGGCCAACCGGGCGATCGCCGCCTCGGCTGCCCTGATACTGGGCGGCGGCGGGTTGATTGCGGCCAACGTCTACGCATCCGCCGGCGAGGGCTGGTCGGGCTGGTCCGGGTCACAGCAGCAGCAGCCTCTGAACGCCGGACAGCAGATGTCGACCATCGACTGCCCCGAAGTCGCCAACGGCCTTTCGCAAGTGCCGGACCAGGCACGCGCCGAAGTGGACCGGGAACTGGCGGCGATGGATTCCCAGATCACGGAGGCGTACCAGCGGTTCGCCGACCAGAAGGAACAGATCGAGCAGGACCCGGCCTTTGCCCAGAATGCCATTCTCAATCCGTTGAAGGACAAACGGGTTGCCGCTATCGGCCGTATCGTGATCGCGATTGACAGGATCGCGCAGCGCCCGAGCGGTCTGGAAAGCCTGGCGCCCTGCTCGCTGCGCGCGGACGACGCCAACCAGGTGAAGGACCAGAACGGCGACTTCGGCCAGAACGGCGGCGATCAGAACGGAGACGGCCAGAACGGAGACGGCCAGAACGGCGACGGCCAGGACCAAGGCCAGGGCGACCAGGGTCAGGACCAAGGCCAGGGTGACCAGGGCCAAGGACAGGGCCAGGGCCAGGGTCAGGCAGGCAATGGGCCCGTCGCGTCCGACTTCGTCGACATCCAGAACGTCCAGCCCAATGTCCGTAACCCGCGCAAGCTGAGCGGCGCCTCGCGCGGCAGTTTCGTCACCGACTGCGGGCGCAACGAGAACGGCAAGTTCAACCCGGACAATGTCATCGTCGCGCCCGGTGTGAGCAACGGCGCCCACCATATGCACGACTACGTGGGCAACCAGGCCAACGACGCCTTCGCCAGTGACGACGACCTCGCCAATGGGCGGACGACCTGCCGGAACCAGGGCGACAAGTCCACCTACTTCTGGCCGGTGCTGCGTCTGCAGAACGGCCAGAACGAGAACGACGCCAACGCGGACGGCGGTGGCAAGGACCAGAACGTCGGTGAAATCCTCACGCCCAGCCAGGTCACGATGAATTTCGTCGGCAGCCCGGTCTCCCGGGTGACGGCCATGCCGAAGTTCCTCCGCATCATCACCGGTGACGCCAAGGCGTTCACCAACGGTGACGCCAACGCCAACGCGTCCTGGAGCTGCACCGGCTTCGAGGACCGGCAGCTGAAGGACAAGTACCCGATCTGCCCCCAGGGCAGCCAGGTCGTACGGACATTCAAATTCCAGAGCTGCTGGGACGGCCAGAACACCGACAGTGCCAACCACCGCACTCATGTCGCCTTCGCCGACGGGAACGGCCGCTGCCCGAATGGGTTCCAGGCGATTCCGCAGCTCGTGCAGCGGATCGTCTACGACGTTCCGCAGGGGACGGTGTTCGCGGTGGACTCCTTCCCCGAGCAGCTCCACAAGCCGATCACCGACCACGGAGACTTCATCAATGTCTTCAACAACCGGCTGATGCAGCAGATGGTGAACTGCATCAACGGCGGACGCCGATGCGCCTGATCAGGCCCTGACCCGCCCTGACCAGGCCCTGATCAGCAACCGATGAGGGCCCGGACCACCAGATGGTGGTCCGGGCCCTCATTCCTGCGCGGTCAGCTCCCGTGGTGCCCCGAGTCGTCCGGCTGACCGGAGTGACCCGAGTGGTCCCCTTCGCCGCCCCCGGTGCCCTCGCTGTGGTGCGACGCACCGGTCTCCACCGCGCCGCCGAGCCGGTCGCGCAGCGCGGTCACGACCTTCTCCTCGCCGACGGCCACCCACTTGCGGCCGACCAGGTACGCGCCGCCGTAGTCGTTGGCCTCGTTGATCCACTCGCGCTGACCGCGATCGGTGGCGAAGGTGGCCAGCACGTACTTGCCGTCCTTCGTCTCGCAGTTGGCCTGGCGGATCTCCTTCGCATCCGTCTGTATGTTCGGCTTGCAGGTGACCTTCGCCGCCAGCTCCTCCAGGGAGCCCGTCGCCGTCTTCGGTACGGCGTCGGGCTCGTCCCCGCCCGCGCCGCACGCCGCCGCGGCGGGCAGAGCCAGGGCCACCAGGGCGGCCGTCACCAACGCCAAACGAGTTCGCTCCGTACGCATCTCGCCATCGTGCCGGTTCGCACCCCTGTCCCGGGGGCGAACGCCGAGTAACGTGCGACACGTACCCACCTGATGTCCCGTCAGCATCGTGGAGGAGCGGGCCGTGACCGACCTGTCGAGACGAACCCTGCTGGGGACCGCCGGTGCGATCGGTGTGGGCGCCGCGCTCGCCGGAGCGGCGCAGCCGCCCGCCCTCGCGAAGGAGAACCGCATGGGTCCGGCCCTCGCCGCCCTGAGGCGGCTCCTGCCCCGTCACGCGGACCAGTTCGAGCTGGGGCACCTGAGGAGCGGGCCGGACCGGTTCCGCGTCACGGGCTCCGCCGGCCGCATCGAGGTCGCCGCCACCGGCCCGGCCACGGCCCTCACGGGCGTCCACTGGTACCTGAAGTACGTGTGCGGGGCGCACATCTCCTGGTCCGGCACACAACTCGGCCTCCCGTCCCGCCTGCCCGCGCCACGCGAGCCGCTCGCCCACGAGGCGACCGTCCCGCACCGGTTCGCGTTCAACGACACGCACGACGGCTACACCGCCCCGTACGCCGACTGGGCGCGCTGGGAGCGGCTGATCGACGTGCTCGCCCTGCACGGTTGCAACGAGGTCCTCGTCACCGCCGGACAGGAGGCCGTCTACCACCGCCTCCTGACGGACTTCGGGTACACGGACGCCGAGGCGCGCGCCTGGCTGCCCGCACCCTCCCACCAGCCCTGGTGGCTGCTGCAGAACATGAGCGGGTACGGCGGCCCCCTCGACCCCGGGCCGATCACCCGCCGCGCCGCCCTGGCCCGCCGTATCACCGACCGGCTGCGCGAGCTCGGCATGCATCCCGTCCTGCCCGGCTATTTCGGCACCGTCCCCGACGGCTTCGCCGACCGGAACCCCGGCGCCCGCACCATCCCTCAGGGAGTGTGGGCGGGCCTGAAGCGCCCCGACTGGCTCGACCCGCGCACCGACGCCTTCACCCGCGTGGCGGCGTCCTTCTACCGCCACCAGGCCGACCTCTTCGGCGACGTACGCCACTTCAAGATGGACCTGCTGCACGAGGGCGGCTCGGCCGGTGACGTGCCCGTCCCCGACGCCGCCCGCGCCGTCGAGGCCGCCCTCCACGAAGGGTGCCCCGGCGCCACCTGGGTCATCCTCGGCTGGCAGGCCAACCCGCGCCGCGACCTGCTCGACGCGCTCGACAAGACCCGGCTCCTCGTCGTCGACGGGCTGTCCGACCTGGAGACCGTCACCGACCGCGAGAAGGACTGGGGCGGCGCCCCGTACGCCTTCGGCACCATCCCCAACTTCGGTGGCCGCACCACCATCGGCGCCAAGACCCATATGTGGACCGACCGCTTCACGGCCTGGCGCGACAAGCCCGGCTCCGCCCTCGTCGGCACGGCCTACATGCCGGAGGCCGCCGAGCGCGACCCGGCCGCCCTGGAGCTGTTCTCCGAGCTGGCCTGGCGGCGCGAGCCCGTCGACCGGGTCCGCTGGTTCGAGGAGTACGCCGACCTGCGCTACGGCGGCCGGGACGCACACGCGCGTGAGGCGTTCGCGGTGCTGCGCGACACCGCGTACCGGATCACCAGCCGCGACGGCCGCCCCCACGACTCCATCTTCGCCGCCCGGCCCAGCCTCGCCGCCAACTCGGGCACCCACTACGCCACCCACTCCCCCGCCTTCGACCCCGCCCGCTTCGACAAGGCGTTCGCCGCGCTGCTCGTCGTACGGGAGCCGCTGCGCCGCTCCGACGCCTACCGCCACGACCTCACCGATCTCGGCCGCCAGGTGCTCGCGAACCGCTCCTGGCAACTGATCGGACAGCTGAAAGCCGCGTTCACGCGCAAAGACCTGGACACCTTCCGGGCCCTGTCACGGCTGTGGCTGAAGCTGATGCGGCTGAGCGACGACATGGCCGGTTCGCACCACGCCTTCCTCCTCGGCCCCTGGCTCGCGGACGCCCGCCGCGAAGGACTGGAGCGCACCGCCCGGGTCCTCGTCACCACCTGGGCCGACCGCCCCACCGCCGACGGCGGCCGGCTCGCCAACTACGCCAACCGCGACTGGTCCGGCCTGATCGCGGACTTCCACCTCCCGCACTGGCGGGCGTACCTCGACGAACTGGAGGACGCCCTGGCGCGGAACCGCCCGCCCGCGGCCTTCGACTGGTACGCGATCGAGGAGCCCTGGACGTACGAGAGGAAGACCTACCCGCTCCGCCCGCTCCACGACCCGTACCGGACCGCCAGGCGCGTGTACGAGACCCTCGCCCGCGCTCCCTTCCAGGGCGCCGTCACCGTCTCCAGCACCCCCGAGGCCCTCCGCCCGGGCGCCGACGCCGAGGTCACCGTCACCTTCCGGAACATGAACGGGCTGCGCCCCACCGGGCCCGCCGCGTTCACGCTCGTCGGCTTCGGCGACCAGCCGCCCCTGAGGATCCCGTCCGTCCCGGCGGCCGGCACGGGCACCGTCTCGTGGGGCGTCTCCGCCCCCGCCGGTCCCCTCACCACCCCCGTCGAGCCCGTCCCCTACGAGCTGCGCGCCACCTACGGCCCCGAGGGCGAGACCCCGGTCACCACCGTCCACCAGGGCGATCTGTACGTGGCCGGGCCCCTGGACCGGGCGTGGCGTACGTACGCCAACAACGGGGCCGTCTTCGGCCAGGCCCGGGACCGGTACGCCATCAACGGCGGCGGCCAGGACATGTGGAAGGCGACCGCCGAGTTCGGCACCCTGTACATGGAGGGGGTTTTCACGGACGGCGCGGTCCTGACCGTACGGGTGGACTCCCAGGACGCGACCGGCCCCTGGGCACGCGCGGGGATCGTCGTACGGAACTCCCTGGCGACGCCCGGAGCGCCCGGTTTCCTCAACCTGGCGGTGACCCCGCTCAATGGCGCGGTCCTCTCCTACGACTCGACCGGCGACGGCACCCTGGACACATACCGGCGGATCACCGGGATCAAGGCGCCGGTCCTGCTGCGCCTGTCCCGGGCGGGGGACGGTTTCACCGGGTCGTGCTCGACCGACGGTGGCGCCACCTGGCGTACGGTCGCCACGGTCCAGGTCCCGGGCGCGGCGGCGGCGCAGGACGCGGGGCTGTTCATGACGGCGATACACGGTGGTGGCGGGGCACGCGGGACGGCCGTGTTCAGCGGCGTGACCGGCTGGGCGGACCCGGCCGGCAGGTGACCATCCCTGGATTCGCTCGTTCTGCTGAACGTGAGCACCCAGGAACTCGCCACCCCCTCCCCCGTCGACGTCGACCAGGCCGAGGCGGCCCTCGTCGAGCACTACCCCAGGCTCGTGCGCATCGCCTACCTGGTGCTGCCGCCCGCCCTCGGCCGCAACCGCCGCGTGCTGACCGCGCACTCCGTGGTGCAGCGCTCGCTGCCGCGCCGCCGCACGTCGGGCGACGACGGCGGGATGCCGGGGCAGCGGCGGCCCGAGGACGCGGTCGACGCGGGGTACGCGTACGTACGCGTCCGAGTGCTGCGCCAGGCGCTGGAGGCGGGGCTGCCGCTGAAGCGGAAGGCGTGGCCCAAGCGGGCGCAGCTGCCGCCGCTGCTGCCCCAGGTGTGGGGGCTCAGGCTGTTCCCGCGCGCGGGCGGTGCCGACGAACTGGCCCTGGACCAGCGGCTGTCGGCACTGTCCGGGCCGGCCCGGGCCGCCTATGTGCTGCGTGGTCTGGAGCGGCAGGGCGACGCCGAGGTGCGGCGGGTGCTGGCGGCCGCCGGGGTCGAGGACCCGGAGGCGGCGCTGGCCGAGGCGGACGGCGTGGAGGCCCTGTACGGGCTGCTGGAGTCACCCGAGTTCGATCCGTGCTCGTTGCAGGCGCGCCCCACCGACCTGATGCGGCGGCGCCAGCACGGCAAGGCGGCGCTGGCCGCGCTCGCGGCGGCCGTGGTGTGTGGGGCGCTGCTCGGGCTGCCGGGCGACGGCTGGGGCCCGGACGGTGCGGCCGCCCCGTCGTACGCGCGCAATCCGGTGTCGGAGGCGGCCCTGGACCCGGGCAACCTGCGGCGCGTCGCCCCGGCCGCGTGGCAGCGCTCGGCGCGTACGGACTTCTCCGTGTGGCCCGCGCGGGGCGGTCTCGTCGACGACCGGGCGCTGCTGCGGCGGGCGCTGGCGGTGTGGGCGCGGCCGGGTGCCACGGTGCAGGCCTCGGCGACGCCCGGCACACCGCCGGGGCCGCCGATGGGGCCGCCGCAGCTGCTGTTCGCCGGGGAGGTGGACCAGGCGCGGGTGGTGCTGTTCCACGACGGGCTGCGGGCGGTGCGGTACGCGGAGCCGAAGGACGGCACGGAGGGCGCGGCACTGGACTTCGCCCGGACGGACGGCGCGGACACGGCGTCGGCGCTCGCCCTGGTGGTGGGGCGTACGCATGCCAATGCGCGGTACCTGACGGCGCCGTGGGTACGGGAGGTGTCGGCCCGCGACCTGCTCCAGCCGTTGACCGCGGCACGTCCGGTGGAGCGGGACGCGCACGGGGTGACCGGTGCGTTGCTCAGCCCGGTGGCGCCGAGCGAGTGCCGGGCGTGGGACGTGCTGGAGGTGCGGGACGGTACGACGACCCGGACGCTGACCGACCTCGGTGAGCTGGCCCCGGCCCGGCTGACGTCGGGCCCGCCGTCGGCGCCGGCCGATCTGGCGGGCGCCGGCGTCACGGCACGCGCGGAGTGGGCACGGACGGCGTGCCTGCTGCCCATGGTGCGTTCCCAGGGCGTCCGGTCGGTGAACTCCTGGCGCTTCGCCGAGCAGGAGCTGCCGCACGCCGCCGGTACGGCCGCCTGGCTGTGCACGCGCGCGGACACCTGGCGCGGTACGGGTGGCACGGTGCTGGCGCAGTTCCAGGCGCCGCCCGCGCGGGCGGGTGCGGTGGTGGCGAAGGCGGAGGAGTCACCGGCGTGCGGGACGCGGGAGCCGCGCGTGCTGGCGGGCGGGCTGTGGCAGGCCCCGGGCGGGCAGTTGTACATGCTGGCGGCCGGTAGCCCCGGGGTGGCGTCGGTCACCGTGTCGGGCGGGGTGAGGGGCGGCGTGGACGACGACCGGCTCCTGGAGGTGAAGCTGCCGGGCAAGCCGGGCAAGCAGGTCGAACTGACCGGACGACTGGAGGACGGTACGGAGATCGCCTCCCTGCGGTAGGCCCCGTGCGGGGAAAATCCGGGTGCACGGCCCTGTTGCCAACGGCGTACCCGTCAGTACATTGACGCCATGTCTAATACGCAGCCGGCGGAGACAGCGTCGGAGCGGACCGAGCTCAAGGCCCGCAAGGTCTCCTTCGACTGGGAGGAGACCCCGCTCCACTGGGTTCCCGGCGACCCGTTCACCGCCCACACGATCAATGTGCTGCACCTGCTGCTCCCGGCCGGAGAGCGCTGGTTCATCCACGTCTACCGGCAGGTGCTGCCCTACATCCGCGACGACCGGCTGCGCGAGGACGTCATCGGGTTCATCGGCCAGGAGGCGATGCACTCCCAGGCTCACGACGACGTCCTGCCGCACCTGAAGAAGCTCGGGCTCGACCCGACCCCGTACACCGCGCAGGTCGACTGGCTCTTCGAGAAGCTCCTCGGTGACAGGACGCTGCCGCCCGGCAGGGCCAGGCGGTGGTGGCTGATGGAGCGGGTGGCGCTGATCGCGGCGATCGAGCACTACACGGCGTTCCTGGGCAACTGGGTCCTCAACGCCGAGGAGCTGGACCGGCGCGGCGCCGATCCGATGATGCTGGACCTGCTGCGCTGGCACGGCGCGGAGGAGGTCGAGCACCGGTCGGTCGCGTTCGAGCTGTTCATGCACGTCGACGGCGGTTACCGGCGGCGTGTACGGACCTGGGCGACGGCGTTCTCGGCGCTGGTGTTCCTGTGGCAGCGCGGCGCCCGGTTCTTCATGGAGAACGACCCGTCGCTGCTGAACGGCAAGGCGTCGGTGAAGGACTTCGTCACCCGCGGCCGACAGGGTGTGCTGCCCTCGACGCCGGACATGCTGCGGTCCATCCCCCGCTATCTGAGCCGCACCTACCACCCCTCCCAGGAGGGCAGCACGGCCCAGGCGGTCGCCTACCTCGCCTCGTCCCCGGCCGCCAACGGAGGTCACTGACCCATGCCACGCGCGCGTACCGTCGTCCTCGCCGCCACAGCGGCCCTGTTGGTGAGGCGTGCCGTGCGCCGCCGCATCCGGACCGCCCCGTTGTGGCCGCTGCCCGCCCTGGAGGAGCCGATATCCGGGCAGAGCCGCCGCTCGTCCACGGCCCGCCGCCACGTCCTGGTCACCGAGCGGTCCACGCCCGCCGAGGGGGTCGTCCAACTGCGGCTGGAGGGCACAGGGCTGCCGTCCTGGGAGCCGGGCGCGCACCTCGACCTGGTCCTGCCGTCGGGGCTGGTGCGGCAGTACTCGCTGTGCGGGGACCCGGCGGAGACCGACACGTACACCGTCGCCACCCGGCTCGTCGAGGACGGGCGGGGCGGCTCGCGCGAGGTGCACGAACAGCTCCACGAGGGCACGGAGATCGAGATCCGGGGGCCGCGCAACCGGTTCCCGCTGGTCGCCTCTTCCGCGTACGTCTTCGTCGTGGGCGGTATCGGGATCACACCGGTGCTGCCGATGCTGCGCGCGGCGCGGGCGGCGGGCGCGGACTGGCGGCTGCTGTACTGCGGGCGCAGCCGGGCCACGATGCCGTACCTGGACGAGGTGGAGAAGCTGGGCGGCGACGTCACCGTCGTCCCCGAGGACGAGGCCGGCCTGCCGGACCTCGCCTTCCTCGCCGACGTCCCGGAGGGGGCGGCCGTCTACTGCTGCGGCCCCGACGGGCTGATGGACGCGGTGGCGGAGCGGCTGCCGAAGGGGCGCCGGTTGCACCTGGAGCGGTTCGCGCCCGCGGCCTCCGCGCCCGGCGCCGCCTTCGAGGTCGAGCTGCGGCGGTCCGGGCGTACGGTCACGGTGGCGGCGGACCAGTCGGTGCTGGCGGCCGTGCGGGCGGAGGTGCCGCATGTGTCGTACTCGTGCGGGCAGGGCTTCTGCGGTACGTGCCAACAGCGCGTCGTCGAGGGCGAGATCGACCACCGGGACGAGCTGCTCAACGACGACGAGCGGCACGACACGATGCTGATCTGTGTGTCACGGTGCCGCGGTGAACGGCTGGTGCTCGACCTGTAGCTACGGCAGCAGCAGCCAGTCGGCGGCCAGGGCGGCGAGCAGGCCCGCGCCGAGGAGCCAGGTGCCCAGGCGGGTACGGCCGTTGCGGCTGAGTTCGATGACGACGCCGCACAGGATCATGGCCAGTCCGTAGACGCCGACCACGAGCACGGAGGTGCGGCTGGCCAGCCGGAGCACCAGGACGACCGCCATCGTCACCAGCAGGACGGATGCCGCGGCGATCCGCAGGCGCCGGGCCTGGCGCGGCGTGAGGCCGGTGCGCGGTGCCGGGGTCTCGGGGTCGGAGATGCTCATGCTCGGCAGCGTAGCGAACTGTGTATCGGCCACTGTTCGAAGGGCTGTCGGTGGCGAACGTTAGGCTGTTCGTATGACGACCGGGGCGCGGCGCAGGATGGGCGTCGAGGAGCGCAGGCAGCAGTTGATCGGGGTGGCCCTGGAGCTGTTCAGCCACCGCTCCCCCGACGAGGTGTCGATCGACGAGATCGCCGCCGCCGCCGGCATCTCCCGGCCGCTGGTCTACCACTACTTCCCGGGCAAGCAGAGCCTGTACGAGGCGGCGCTGCGGCGCGCGGCGGACGAGTTGGCCGGGCGGTTCGTGGAGCCGCGGCAAGGTCCGCTGGGGGCGCGGCTGCTGCGGGTGATGGGGCGGTTCTTCGACTTCGTGGAGGAGCACGGGCCGGGGTTCTCCGCGCTGATGCGCGGCGGTCCGGCGGTCGGCTCCACGACGACGAACGCGATGATCGACGAGGTGCGGCAGGCCGCGTACGAGCAGATCCTCGCCCACCTCGGGGTCACGGACCCGCCGGCCCGCCTGGAGCTGGTCGTCCGGTCCTGGGTGTCCCTCGCCGAGTCGACGGCGCTGCTGTGGCTGGACGGGTGCCGGATACCGCGTGCGGAGCTGGAGTTGCAGCTGGTGCACGACTTCGCGGCGCTGGCGGCGGTGAGCGCGGCGTACGACGACGAGATGGCCACGCTGCTGCTGGAGATGCTCGCCGACGAGCCGGTCGACGGGCCGTTCGGCGAGCTGGTCGACCGGCTGGGGGCGCTGCTGCCGAAGGTGCCGGCGGTGACGGCTCAGCCCGTCCCGTAAGGGGGGCCGCCGAGTTCGGCGGTGAGTGCGCCGCGCAGCAGGTCACGGGCGCGGTCGAGGGTGAGGGAGCCGCTGAGCCAGCGTTTGCTCAGGCCCTCGACGAGCGCGGTGAGGCGTTCGGCGGTGTCGTCCGGGGACACCTCCGGGGGGACGGTGCCGTCTCGCTGCGCGCGGCGGACGAGGTCGCTCGCGTAGTCGGTCCAGCGGGCCGTGGTGGTGCGGAGCTGGTCGCGCAGTTCGGGCTGGAAGACGGCGGTGGACCGCAGTTCGCCCCAGGCGGTGCTGTTCTCGATGACGGCCGGGGTGTCCTGGAGTTCCAGCAGCAGCATTTCTTCGAGGTGGCCGCGTGGGTCGGTCTCGGGGTCCGCGGTGGGGTCGGTGTAGCGCTCGGCCCGGGTGTTGATGAACTCCAGCGTGTGGGCCAGCACACCGGCCCGGTCCCGGAAGTGGTAGTAGAGCAGCGAGGTGGAGACCCCCGCTTCCTCGGCGAGTTCTTCCACGCGCAGGCCCCGGATGCCGCGCTGGGCGATGACGCGGGCGGCGGCTTCGAGGATGGCGGTACGGCGATCGGACATGTCCTCGATGCTACCGTACATCCTGACTGAAATTTCAGTCAGGATGTCGGGCGACACCGAGAGGCAGCACCATGAGGGGACTCAACCGCCGCACGCTGCTGAGGTCCGGGGCGGCGGTGGCACTGACCGCGGCCACCGGGGCGGCCTGCCGGCCCGGCGAGGACGGGCCCGCCGGGCGGCGCCACATGCCGGCGGAGGGCGAGCGGCACGCCCGGACGTTCATGGCCTGGCCGTCGGCGGACTCGGAGTGGGCGGACTGGGCGGAGGAGGTCCAGGGCGACATCGCCCGGGTGGCCCGCACGATCGCCGGGTTCGAGCCCGTGGTGCTGCTGGCCGCCCCCGAGGAGGTGAAGGCGGCCCGGCGGGCCTGCGGATCGGGCGTGGAGGTGGTCCCGGTCGCCGTGGACGACCTGTGGGTGCGCGACACCGGGCCCACGTTCGTCACCGGCCCTAAGGGCCTGGCGGGTATCGACTTCCACTTCAACGGCTGGGGCGGCAAGCAGGACCACCGGCGCGACGCGAAGGTCGCCCGTACCGTCCTGCAGCGCGAGGGGCTGCCCCGCGTCGACGCGCCGGTCACCGCCGAGGGCGGGTCGCTGGAGGTCGACGGCCACGGGACGCTGATGGTCACCGAGAGCTCGCTGGTCAACCCCAACCGCAACCCGGGCCGGTCACGCGACGAGATGGAGAAGGCGCTGGGAGAGCTGCTCGGGGTCTCCACCGTCATCTGGTTCAAGGGCGTACGGGGCCAGGACATCACCGACTGCCACGTCGACGCCCTGGCCCGCTTCGCCGAGGACGGCGCCGTCCTGCTCAGCCGCCCGCACCCGGCGAACGGACCGGACGTCTGGAGCCGCGCGTACGACCAGGCGCGTGGCGTGCTGGAAACGGCGACCGACGCACGGGGCCGGAGACCGGAGATCGTCGACCTGCCCGAACCCGATCCCGCCGCGCTCGGCCGCCGCGGGCCGGCCTTCCTCGGCTCGTACGCCAACTACTACGTCGTCAACGACGCCGTGATCGTCCCCCGCTTCGGCGACCGGAAGGCGGACCGGAACGCCGTGTCGATCATCGGCGAGCTCCACCCGGGCCGGGAGGTGGTCCCGGTGGAGATCCACACCATCGCCGAGGGCGGCGGCGGCATCCACTGCGCCACCCAGCAGCAGCCGGAGGTCTGATCAGCTCGAACGGTAGGAGGGGTCGAGGTCGCGGACCTCGGCGGAGATGTGCAGCACGCGGCCTTCGACGGGCTTGATGTGCCGCGGGACGAGCGCGATGACGGCCTCCGTCAGATGCGCCTTGGCCTCGTCGCTGCGCCCGGCCAGCAGGTCGATGCCCACGTGGACCAGGGCGTCGTCCGCCGCGCTGTCGCCGATCACGGTGTCCGCCACCTTGCGCGTGCGCGTCTTGCAGGCCGCGAGCCGGGCGTCGACCGTCTCGACGACAAGGGGGTGCAGGGCCAGCGCGAAGCCCCGGCGGTCGAAGTCCTCGTCGAGGGAGGCGGAGTAGTCGACGGTGATCTGCGGCATGGGTATCGCTCCCGGTCGTGGACGTGTCCGGGCCACGATAGAGCGGGGCGCCACGGTCCGGCACAGGTGTCCGAACCGTGGCGCCCCGCCCGTCGTTCCTACCGCTGGGTGAACACCGCCACCGTGCGGGCCGGCACCGTGAAGGTGCCGGTGGCCGCCTCGTACGAGGAGGCCTTCACCGTGGCGTCGGAGCCCTTCGCCTGCACCGGGTGCAGGGCGTAGCCCTCGCCGGAGAGGGCGGGGACGGTCTGCGCCTGCTCCGTGGGCGTGGCGTTGAAGACCACGACCAGGTCACCGAGGCGCATCGTGATCACGCCCGGGGTCTCGTCCTTGCCGGAGAGCGGGAACGACAGCGCGGCCTGGACCTCGCCGGCCGTGGACAGGCTGAACGCCTTCTCCGTCGTACGGAGCTTCAGCAGGTCCTGGTAGGCGGCGGAGGCGCCGGTGATCTGCGGGCAGCCGACCGTCAGGGACGGGGACGACAGCAGCGGCTTGCCGAAGGGCCACTTGTCCTTGTTGTCGGCCGCCGGCGGCAGGCCGCGACCGAAGCCGTTACCGGCCCGGCAGTCCCAGTTCAGGACGTTGAACCAGTCGCCGCTGTCGTACGAGTTGCGGTCCAGCGACTTGGAGCGCAGCAGGTCGCTGCCCGCCTGGGAGAGCGCCGGGCCCTGGGAGAGCACGGCGGTCGCCATGGCGAGGACCTGCATCCTGGCCCGGTCGTCGGGGGACGTGTCCGCCGGGAGCTTGAAGGCGAGCGCGTCGTACAGGGTCTCGTTGTCGTGGGCGTCCGCGTAGGCGAGGGCGTCGCCGGGTGCGGCGGCGTAGCCGGCGGGGGCGCCGTTGTAGTCGACCTGGGAGCCCTTGACCGTACGGCCTCGGCTGTCCGTGAAGGAGTAGGAGGCGAGGTTGCCGGACAGGCCCACCTTGATGAGGTCCTGGTAGTGCAGGAGGCGGGCCTTCTGCTCGGCCGGGGTGCCGTTCGCCGTGGAGGTGTTGGGGTCGGTGAACAGGCCGGAGGCGAAGCCCTGGACGCCGGGGTCGGCGTCGAAGGGGCCGCCGCCGCGGACGGCGTCGCGGGCCCGGTCGGAGAAGGTGGCGATGCCGGTGCCGGCCATGTTCTTCTGGGTGGCCTGGACGAAGCGGGCGTCGTCGGCGATCTCGCCGAAGTTCCAGCCCTCCCCGTACAGGATGATCTTCTTGCCGTCGACGCCGTCCTTGGCGACGGTGAGTTCGTCGAGCGCCTTGCGGACGGCGAGCATGTTGGCCTTGGGGTGGTGGCCCATGAGGTCGAAGCGGAAGCCGTCGACCTTGTACTCCTTCGCCCAGGTGACGACCGAGTCGACGACGAGCTTGCCCATCATCGTGTTCTCGGGCGCGGTGTTGGCGCAGCAGGTGGAGGTGGCGACGGTGCCGTCGGGCAGCAGGCGCTGGTAGTAGCCGGGCACGATCTTGTCGAGCACGGACTTCTCCGACTGGCCGCTCGCCACGGTGTGGTTGTAGACCACGTCCATGACGGTGCGCAGCCCGGCCCCGTTGAGGCCCTGGACCATCTGCCGGAACTCGACGGTGCGGCGCGTGCCGTCCGGGTCGGAGGCGTAGGAGCCTTCGGGGACGGTGTAGTGCAGCGGGTCGTAGCCCCAGTTGAACGCGTCCTTGGCGGCCGCCTCGGACACGCATGCCTGCTGCTCGTCGGAGTCGGGGGCGTACGCCTTCAGGTCGCAGTCGGGCGTGGCCTGGCCGGACTTCTTCTCGGGGATGGTGCCGATGTCGAAGACGGGCAGCAGGTGCACGTACGAGGTACCGCTCGCGGCCAGCTTCTTCAGGTGCTTCATGCCGTCCGACGTGGTGTCGGTGAAGGCGAGGTAGCCGCCCGGGTGCTTGGAGGTGCGGTCCGCGATGGAGAAGTCGCGGACGTGCAGCTCCTGGATCTGGGCGTCCCGCAGCGGGGTGGCGGCGGGCTTCTTCAGCGAGGACCAGCCCTTGGGGGCGAGCTTCGGGTCGGTGAGGTCGGTGACCAGGCTGCGGGCGGAGTCGGTGGTGAGGGCGGTGGAGTAGGGGTCGGTGACCTTGTTGGTGACGACCTTCTGGACCGTGGGCGCCCAGACCTTCACCTCGTACCGGTACGGCTTGTTCTTCCAGCTCTTGTTGCCGGTGACCGACCAGACGCCGGTCGCCGCGTCACGCTTCATGGTCACGCGCCGGCCGTCGAGTTCGAGGGCGACGCTCTGGGCGGTGGGCGCCCAGAGGGACAGGGTGGGCGTGCCGTTGCGGAAGACCGGGCCGAGCGCCTTGGCTTGCGCCTTCGTGCCGTACAGGTCGTCGAGGACGCCCGGGATCTGCACACCGGTGGCGGCGAGCAGGGCGCCGTTGGCTGCGCGGTGGGTGGCGATCAGCTGGCCGCGCAGGGCGTCGCGGATCCGGTCGCGGTCGCGCGGGTCGAGGGTGAAGGCCGGGTAGTCCTTGAGGTGCGGGTACTTCTCCTTCTGCGCGTCGCTGAGCGTGCCCGGGTTCAGCCGCAGCCAGCGGCCCTCGTCGGAGAGGGCGCCGTTGCTCGCGGTGATGGAGCCGTTCCTGTCGTACACGAGCTGGGTGCTGGTGCCGGGTGCGGCCTTGACCTTCCAGACGACGGTGTTCGCGTCGATCCACTGGGCCTCGGCCTTGGTGAGGTCGAGGTCGGGTGCGGCGCCCGTGGTGGGCAGCAGGTAGCCGGTGTCGCCGGTGAGGAGCCAGACCTCCTTGCCGTACGCGCCGAAGTCGAGGGACCGGTCGGCGGGGATGTCCTTCTCGTCGCCCTTGTGGACGATGTAGGACAGGGACGTGGCGCCCGCGGCGAGCGGTACTTCGAAGGTGAGGCCGAAGGCGTCCTTCTTCACGGGCTGGAGCGGTTTGGACCAGTCGGTGGGCGTGGCGGCGCCGGTCCAGGTGTGCAGCCCCCAGCCGTCGTAGTTTCCGTCCGGGCGGTGGTAGTGGATGACGGCCTTGCCCTGGTCCTGCGGCGGGTAGGCGCCGTCGGGGGCCTTGTTCTGCTGGCCGTCCGCGCCCTGCTTGATCCAGACCTCGCCGGTGGCGGAGAGGTCGAGGGTGCGCTGCGGGCCGTCGGCCGTGCCGTTCTTCTCGACGGTGTACGGGACGGACGTCGCGCCGTCCTCGACCTTGACCCAGGCGAAGGCTCCGTACGCGTCGCGGCCGGTGAAGGCGGCGGTGGTGGCGCCCGTCCTCAGCTGCCATCCGTCGTAGTCGCCGTCGGGGCGCTGGTAGTGGACGACGGCGTAGTCGCGGTCGACGGCGCTGGGCCTGTCGGGCTTCGGCGCCTGCCCGGCGGTGGTGGTGGCGAGGTCACTGGCGGTGCGGCCGGTGCTGTCGACGACGACGGCCTTGTAGCGCAGGGCGGTGCCCGCGGGGGCGGTGACGGTGTCGGTGACCTTGTACGGGGCGTGGTCGGCCGAGCCGAGGGTCCGCCACTTCCCGTTGCCGGTCTGGGCGGCGAAGACGACCCGGTTCAGTGCGCCGCCGTCGACGTCCGCCGTGATCTCGACGGTGCCGGTGGCTCCGGCGGCCGGGGCCTTGAGGTCGATGGTGGGCGCGGTGGCCGGGGCCGGGACGGGCTTGGAGGCCTTGAGGACGACGGAGGAGAGGGCGGGGACGGTCAGCTTCAGCTTGTCGCCGCTGCTCGTGACGGTGCCCGCGCCGCCGTACAGGTACCGGAAGCCCGCGCCCGGGGAGTCGGTGGCGAGCTCCACGGTCTTGGGGGTGGTGGCGTTGTTGACGGCGACGACGTACTCGGTGCGCATCCCCGCGTCCGTACGGGAGAAGGCGTACACGCCCTGCCCGGTGTCGGCGTGCCGCTCGGTCTGGACGCCGTCGCGGAGGGCCGGGTGGGCCTTGGTGAGCCGGGAGAGGGCGGCGATGGAGCGGTAGAGAGGATGGCCGGTGTCGTACGCGTCGGTGGCGTGCGTGCGGTCGGTGCCGAGCTGGTCGTCGTCGAGGTAGTCGGCGGTCTTCGACGCGAACAGCGTCTGGCGGGCGTCCTTGTCGCCGCCGGCGCCGGTGAAGCCCTGTTCGTCGCCGTAGTAGACGACCGGGTTGCCGCGGGTCAGGAACATCAGCTCGTTGGCGAGCCGGTAGCGGTCCAGCAGCTCCTTCTCGTCGGCCTGGGCGTTGTCCTGCTTCAGGAACGTGCCGAAGCGGCCCATGTCGTGGTTGCCGAGGAAGGGCACCGACTCGTAGGCGTTGGCCTTGTCGGTGGTGTAGCGGTAGTCCTGGGCGAACAGCTCGGAGAGCTTGGTGGCGGGGCCGCCCTGGGAGGCGTACCGGCGGGCGGCGTCCTGGAAGGGGAAGTCGAGCGTGGCGTCGAGGCGGCCCCGGGTGACGTACGGGGCGGTGACGGCCGGGTCGGCGGAGTACACCTCGCCGAACATGAAGAAGTCGTCCCGGCCGCGCTTGGCGGCGTACGCGTCGAGGGCGGTGGCCCACTGGGGCCAGAACTCCGAGTTGACGTGCTTGACCGTGTCGATGCGGAAGCCGTCGATGTCGAAGTCGTGCACCCAGCGCTGGTAGATCTTCTCCATGCCCTCGACGACCTCGGGCCGCTCGGTCCACAGGTCGTCCAGGCCCGCGAAGTCGCCGTGCGTGGACGACTCCCCGGCGAAGGTCGAGTCGCCCCGGTTGTGGTACATCGTCGGGTCGTTGAGCCAGGAGGGGACCTTGAGGTCCTTCTTGGCGTCGGGGACGACCGGCGTGCGCGGGAAGGAGTCGCGGTTGGTCTTCGGGAACGGCTTGGTGCCGTCGGCGTAGTCGGCGTCGTCGAAGGGGACGCCGTCCTTGGTGAGGTAGGGGAAGGCGCCCTTGGAGAGGTAGTTGTAGGACTTCTCCTCGTAGTCGACGACGTCGGCGGTGTGGTTGGTGATGACGTCGAAGAAGACCTTCATGCCCTTGGCGTGGGCCTTGTCGATGAGCTTCTCCAGGTCGGCGTTGGTGCCGAAGTGGGGGTCGACCTGGGTGAAGTCGGTGATCCAGTAGCCGTGGTAGCCGGCCGAGGCGTCCTTGCCCTCGCCCTGGACGGGCTGGTTCTTGAAGATCGGCGCCAGCCAGATGGCGGTGGTGCCCAGACCCTTGATGTAGTCGAGCTTCTCGGTGAGCCCCTTGAGGTCACCACCCTGGTAGAACCCCTTGTCGGTGGGGTCGTGGCCGGTGGTGAGGCGGGATCCGGTCAGTCCGCCGCGGTCGTTCTCCGGGTCGCCGTTGGCGAACCGGTCGGGCAGGACGAAGTAGAACTGCTCGCGGGTCAGGTCGTGCCGGGCGGGCGCGGCCGCGAGCGCCTTGTCGGACGGCGGGGCGGGTGGCTTGGGCGTGGCGGTCGCCGGCAGGGCCGGGACGAGTGCCACGACCGTCGCCGCCGCCAGGGCGGCCGCGGTTCTGCGCGGCAGGCGCGGGGCGCGCGGCAGGGATCGGGGGCGTATCAAGGCCGGATCTCCTCGAAGAGGGTTACGGAGACGGGATTGCGTGCCGCCCCGTGGCCCGGGAGGGGCGCGGGGCGGCGGGTGGGTGTACGTGCCGGGGGACGCGGCTCCGGGCTCGGCTCGGGCTCGCTCGGCTCGGGCTCGCTCCCGGCTCCCGCGGCCCGGTGGTCCGGGCCGCGTGAGGGGCGCCCGCCGGGGGTCAGGAGCGGAACGTGTCGTTCAGGGTGACCGTCCCGGAGGCCGGGACGGTGGCGGTGCGGTTGGCGCCGGATTCCCAGGTGACGTTCCCGGCGGCGTCCTTGCGGATGTACTTGTACTGGAAGGACGTTCCGGCGGGGAGCGTCACGTCGAGCTTCCACACCGGGTAGGCCGCCGGGTCCAGCTTGGGCGCGCTGCCGGTGTTCCAGTTGCCGAGGGCGGCCTGGTTCCCGGTGACGTGGATGTTCTCGCCGGGCACGGTGGTGGCGTTGACGGCGAAGGACGCGCCGGTGACGGCGGGCGGCGGTGTCGTGGGACCGGCGCCGCAGGTGCGGGCCCCGGCGTGCAGGGCGACGGCCGTGCCCGCGCCGAGCGTCGCCGTGAACCGGCCGTCGCCGCCGACGGTCACCGGGCGGTTGTTCTGGACGTCGCAGTAGTCACCGGCGGGCAGTGACGTCTGGAACGTACGGGTGAGGGCGGACGCCTCGTGGTTGATGGCGACGTACGCCTTGGTGCCGCGGCCGAAGGCGATCTGGTCGCCGCCGTTGTCCCACCAGTTCGTGACACCCTGACCGCGGGCCACGTTCCGGAAGGCGACCATGGAGGCGATCTCGCGCCAGGCGTGCTGGCACTTCCAGCCGTCGCTGTAGCAGGCGCTCACGTTTCCGCCGCCGGGCGGGCCGGCGTCCTTGTCGGTCCACTCGTAGCCGGAGTGGACGTCCGGTGAGCCGTAGGGCCAGGCCAGCATGAAGACGTTGGCCAGCGTGTAGGCGGAGCCGTTCTTGTAGTTCAGCGTGTCGCCGCCGCGCTCGGTGTCGTGGTTGTCGACGAAGACGCCGGACTTGCCGGACTCCATGTGGCCCCATGCCTCCCCGAAGTTCTTCAGGTGGGCGAGGTTCTCGCCGAGGAAGACGCGCTTGAGGTCGCGGGCGTAGCGGAACTCCTGGACGTCGCCGTTGCCGAGGTACTCGCTGGGCGAGACGGCCTCACCGGCGCCGTGTATCGCCTCCTGCTTCCAGTACACGCCCGGGTTGCTGAGCTTGGCCTTGATGGCGGCCAGGTCGTTCGCGGGCATGTGCTTGGCGGCGTCGATGCGGAAGCCGTCGACACCGAGCGACAGCAGGTCGTTCATGTAGCCGGCGATCCTGCTGCGGACGTACTCCTCACCGGTGTCCAGGTCGGCGAGGCCGACGAGCTCGCAGTTCTGGACGTTGACCCGGTCCTGGTAGTTGGTGATCTGCGCGGTGCAGTCGTCGAAGTCGGGCCCGGAGTACAGGCCGGGGTAGCCGTACTTGGTGTACGACGAGCCTCCGGTACCGGTGCCGTTTCCGGCCGCCATGTGGTTGATGACGGTGTCCACGACGACCTTGACGCCCGCGCCGTGGCAGGTGTTCACCATGGACTGGAAGGCGGCGCGGTCACCGAGCCGGCCCGCGATCTTGTAGCTGACGGGCTGGTACGAGGTCCACCACTGGCCGCCCTGGATGTGCTCCTGCGGCGGGGAGACCTGGACGTAGCCGTACCCGGCCGGGCCGAGTGTGTCGGTGCACGCCTTGGCGACGGAGGCGAAGGTCCACTCGAACATCACGGCGGTGACGTCCTTGTCGCCGGGCGGGGCGGCCGCGGCGGGAGTGGGGGGCGCCGTGACGGCCACAGCGGCTCCCGCCACGAGGGCGAGTGCAGCGGCCACGGTCTTTCGGGCCATGTTTCCTCCTGGGGAATGGGAGGTGCGGAGTGCGACGGTGCAGCCTCGTACGGCAACGCGCCATGCCCGCAAGGCCCTGGTGAAGCTTCTTGCTGCAAGACAGCAGCAACAGTTTTCGGTCGTGACCGTACGAGCCCCCAGCTACGCGGTCAACCCCTTGGACACGCGCGGTTTACGTGAGCGAGATCCATCGGGTCCCTGGCTGCAAGGTCTTTCGCAAGCACTTGCAGTGGTGTTACGTTCAACCTCGACTCCGGTCCGGTCGGCCGAGGGTCCCCGTACCCCGGGGCTCCACGCGCCCGGCCGGCCGGACCGGTCACCCGAAGGCGGCCGGTGTCACGAGCCGGGAGGCCCGGGGCCGATGAAGACCCCGCCGCGCCCGATCACGGGCGGGCCCCGGGCCCCCTCACCCGTTCACCTGCGACCGGCGGTGGAACCCCGCACCACCAGCTCCGGCTGGAAGACGAACTCCGTCCTCCCCCAGCTACCGCTGGGAGGTGCCCCCAGCACCGGGTTGCCGTCGATCTCCTCCAGCAGCGCGTCCACCGCCGCCGTCGCCATCGCCTGAACCGGCTGGCGCACCGTCGTCAGCGGCGGGTCCGTGAACGCGATCAGCGGTGAGTCGTCGAAGCCGACCACCGACACGTCCGAGGGCACGTCCAGGCCCCTCCCGCGCACCGCCCGTATCGCGCCGAGCGCCATCAGGTCGCTGGCGCACACGATCCCCGTGCAGCCCTGGTCCAGCAGCGCCCCGGCCGCCGCGTGCCCGCCCTCGACCCCGAACAGGGTCGGCTGGACCCGCAGTTCCGCCTCCTCGGCGCTCACCCCGAGCAGAGCGCGCAGCGCGGCGGTGAACCCCTCGGCCTTGCGCTGCGACGGGACGTACCGGGTCGGGCCGATGGCCAGCCCGATCCGCTCGTGGCCCAGCTCGACCAGGTGCCGCACGGCCATCCGGGCGGCCGAGCGGTCGTCGGGCGAGACGAAGTGGGCGTCGATGTGCTCGTTGAAGCCGTTGATGAGCACGAACGGCACGCCCCGGCCCGCCAGTTCGACGTACCGGGACGGGTCGGCGCTGGTGTCGGCGTGCAGCCCGGACAGGAACACGATGCCGGTGACGCCGCGCTCCTCCAGCTGCTCGACCAGCTCGTCCTCAGTGGCGCCGCCCGGCATCTGGGTGCACAGCACGGGGGTGTAGCCGTGCCCGGCCAGCACCTGTTCGATGACCTGGGCGAACGCCGGGAAGATCGGGTTGGTCAGCTCGGGGATGACCAGGCCCACCAGGCCGGCGCTGCGCCGCTTGAGCCGCACCGGCCGTTCGTAGCCGAGTACGTCGAGGGCGGCCAGCACCCGGGTCCTGGTGGGTCCGGCGACGCCCGCCTTGCCGTTGAGGACCCGGCTGACCGTGGCCTCGCTGACGCGGGCCTGTGCCGCGATGTCCGCGAGCCGCGGGGCGCCCCCTCCTCCGTCGCCCCGCGGCTCGGTCCGTGCGTCGCCACGGGGCGACACGATCGTCACACCGCCCACCAGACGGTGGTGTCGGCGGGCAGCTCGGCGGTGCCGTCCACGCTGACGCGCACCTGCTCGCTGGAGAGCAGCATCCGGCCGGGCACCGCTATCCGCACCGGGCTCGCCGTGGTGTTGGCGTGGCACATGAAGGCACCGCGCCGGAACGCCAGTACGCCCTCGGGCGCGTCCAGCCACTCCACGCCGTCGCCCGCACCCAGTCCGGGCTGCTCGCGGCGCACCGCCAGCGCGCTGCGGTACAGCTCCAGGGTCGAGCCCGGGTCACCGGTCTGGGCCTCGACGCTCAAGGACCCCCAGGCCGCCGGCTGGGGCAGCCAGCTGCCGCCGTTGCCGAACCCGTACGAGGAGCCCCGCACCGTCCACGGGATCGGCACCCGGCAGCCGTCGCGGAACCCGTCCTGGCCGGTCGCCCGGAAGAACGACGGGTCCTGGCGCACCTCGTCGGGCAGGTCCGTGACGTCCGGCAGGCCGAGCTCCTCGCCCTGGTAGACGTAGGCGGAGCCGGGCAGCGCCAGCATCAGCAGGGTCGCCGCGCGCGCCCGGCGCAGCCCGAGCTCCCGGTCGCCGGGGGTGCGCAGCTGGGTGCCGAGACCGGGCGGGTTGGCGAACCGGGTGGCGTGCCGGGTCACGTCGTGGTTGGACAGCACCCAGGTGGTCGGGGCACCGACGGGGCGCATCGCGGCGAGCGAGGCGTCGATGACCTTGCGGAGCTCGGCCGCGTCCCAGTAGGTGCCCAGGTACTGGAAGTTGAACGCCTGGTGCATCTCGTCGGGGCGTACGTAGTTGGCGGTGCGCTCCACGGTCGGGGTCCAGGCCTCGGCGACCAGGACGCGCTCCCCGTCGTACTCCTCCAGGACCTTGCGCCAGCTGCGGTAGATCTCGTGGACGCCGTCCTGGTCGAAGAACGGCATGACATCGTTTCCGAGCAGCTTGAGCTGGTCGTGGGCGCCGATGTCGGGCAGGCCGGCCGCCTTGACGAGGCCGTGGGCGACGTCGACGCGGAAGCCGTCGACGCCCATGTCGAGCCAGAAGCGGAGGATGGAGCGGAACTCGTCGCGCACGGCGGGGTGTTCCCAGTTGAAGTCGGGCTGCTCGGGGGCGAACAGGTGCAGGTACCACTCGCCGTCCTCGACCCGCGTCCACGCCGGGCCGCCGAAGATCGACTCCCAGTCGTTCGGGGGCTCGGAACCGTCCGCGCCGCGTCCCGCGCGGAAGTGGTAGCGCTCGCGCAGCGGCGACCCGGGGCCCTCGCGCAGCGCGCGCTGGAACCACTCGTGCTGGTCGGACGAGTGGTTGGGCACCAGGTCGACGATGATGCGCAGCCCCAGTTCGTGGGCTTCGCGGATCAGCGCGTCGGCGTCGAGGAGGTTGCCGAACATGGGGTCGATGGCGCGGTAGTCGGCGACGTCGTACCCGGCGTCGGCCTGCGGCGAGGCGTAGAAGGGGCTGAGCCACACGGCGTCGACGCCGAGGTCCTTCAGGTACGGCAGACGGCTGCGGATGCCTTCCAGGTCGCCCATGCCGTCGCCGTTGCCGTCGGCGAAGCTGCGCGGATAGACCTGGTAGATCACCGCGTCTCTCCACCAGCCGGTGTCCGTGCCGGTGGTACCGGTTGCGGGGGCGGCGGGGGCAGCGAGGTGCTGGGTCATGTCTTCCCTGGAGTGGAGGAGTGGAGCGGCCGCCGGCCCGGGAACAGGCCGGGCCGGCGCCGCGGACCGGGATACGGAAGGGGGGTCGGCGGTTCAGCCGGGACCGGCGGCCGGCCGGTGACGGGCGGAACGCCCGTGCGCGGCCGGGCCGGCCGGGGTCGGTCTGCCCGGCACGGTCCGGCCGGCCGGTGGTGGCGGCGCCGGGACGACGTGCCCGTGCGGCGCCGGGCGCCCACGGTGCGCGAGGTCCATGACGCCGTCCCCCTACGACTTGGTGGCGCCGGCCGTCAGGCCGGAGACCAGGTGGCGCTGGACGAGGCCGAAGACGACCGCGGCGGGCACCGCGATCAGTACGGCCGCGGCGGTCAGCGAACCCCAGTCGGCCGTGTACTGGTTGACGAAGGTCTGCAGACCGCCGGCGAGGGTGAGGTTCTCCTCGCCGGTCATGAACGCCGACGCGTAGGCGACCTCGCCCCAGCCGGTGATGAACGTGTAGAACGCGGTGACGGCCAGGCCGGGCTTCGCGAGCGGCATGATCAGCCGCCAGAAGGTGCCGAACGGGGTCAGCCCGTCGACGCGCCCCGCCTCGTCGATCTCGGCGGGGATGCCGTCGAAGTAGCCCTTCATCATCCAGGCGCAGAACGGCACGGCGACGGTGAGGTACGTGATGACCAGGCCGACCGGCTGGTTCAGCATGCCCAGCGAGGCCAGCAGGTTGTACAGCGGCACGATCAGGACCGCGACCGGGAACATCTGGGTGATCAGCAGCAGCCACATCAGGGGCCTCAGTCCCGGGAAGCGGAAGCGGCTGACGGCGTAGCCGGTGGTGGCCGAGATGAAGACGCCGATGACGGTGGTGATGCCGACGACGACCAGCGAGTTGCCGAGCCAGGCCAAGAACTGGGTGTCCGCGAGGACGTGGCTGTAGTTGCCGAAGGTGAAGTTCTTGACGACCGAGGTGTCGAAGGCGTCGGTCTTCGGCTTGAACGACGTGATCACCAGCCACAGCGGCGGGAAGACCGCGACGAGGGCGGCGACGAGCAGCGTCAGGTGCAGCCCCAGGGAGGCGAGCGGGGAACGCTCGCCCCGGGTCCGTACCTTGCGCGTCCGAGAAGTCTGCGTGCTGGTGCTCACCACATGTCTCCCTGCTTGCGGAGCGCGCGGCGGTAGGCCACCGCGAAGAGCGACAGGAGCGCCAGGATCAGTACGCCCCAGGCTGCGGATCCCGCGAAGTCGCGCGGGCTGACGACGAAGGAAAGCTTGTAGGCGTACGTCACCAGGATCTCGGTGGCGTCGCCCGGCCCGCCCCGGGTGAGCAGGAAGATCACCGGGAACATGTTGAACGTCCAGATGGCGCTGAGCAGGATCACCGTGCCGGAGACCGGCCGCAGCCCGGGCAGCGTGATGTGGCGGAACCGCTGCCAGGCGGTCGCGCCGTCCATCTCGGCGGCCTCGTACAGCTCACCGGGGATGGACTGGAGGCCGCCCAGCATGGCGACGAGCATGAAGGGCACGCCGAGCCAGACGTTGACGGCGATGACGGAGACCTTGGCCCAGGTGGGGTCGTTCAGCCAGGAGATCGCGTCGATGCCGCCGCCGGCGAGGAGCTCGTTGAACAGGCCGCTGCGCTCGTTGAACAGCAGCCGCCAGGTGAAGACGGAGACGAAGGCCGGGACGGCCCACGGCAGGATCAGGGCCATGCGGTAGAACGTGCGGCCCTTGAGCTTGCGGTTGAGCATGTTGGCCAGGACGAGGCCGAGGGTGAAGGAGAGGGCCACACAGCTGACGGTCCAGACCACGGTCCAGCCGAGCCGGTCCCAGAAGACGTTGTCGGTGAGGACGGCCTTGTAGTTCTCGAGGCCGACGAACTCGTACGTCGCGGGGATGTGGTTGATGCCGATCGTGCGCTCGACGTTGGCCTCGTTGGCGTCCGTCAGCGACAGATAGATGCCGCGCACCAGCGGGTAGCCGATGATCACGCCGATCACGGTCACCACCGGAGCGACCATGCTCCAGGCGTACCAGTGGGTGCTCAGCGCTCTGCGCAGCCGGCCCGGACCGGGTGATCCCGGGGTGTTGTCAGTGCGGTGGCCGCGGCCGCGGGCGCTGCTGGCGCCCGCGGCCTTCGCCACCGACTGGCTGGTCTCGACAGCCATTGGTCGGTCAGCCCTTCCCACTGCTTACTTGTAGTCCTTGAGCATCTTGCGGTAGGCGTCGCCGGTCTCCTGGGCGGCCTTCTCCGGGGTGGTCTTGCCACCGAGGACGTTGGCCATCTGGAGGCGGATCGGCTCGAAGAGGGCGTTGCCCTGCGGGATCCACGGGCGCTCGACGGCCTTGTCGACGGCGGGCTTGAAGAACTGGACCATCTCGTTGTCCGACACGGTCGGCTTCGTGTACACCGAGAGGCGGGTGGGCAGCAGGCTGAGCTTCTCGGTGGTCTGCTGCTGCACCTTGGCCGAGCTCATGTACTTGGCGAACTCGTAGGACGCGTCGAGGTTCTTGGAACCGGCGTAGACGGACAGGTTCCAGCCGCCCTGCGGGGAGCCCTGCCCGGCGCTGCCGGCCGGGACGGGCGCGATGCCCAGGTTCTTCGGGTCCTTGAACTCGGCACCGGCGCGGGAGTCGGCGATGGCCCACGGGCCGTTGAGCATCATCGCGACCTTGCCGGACTTGAAGGCGTTCTGCATGTTGTTCCAGCCGTCGGAGGCGTCGGTGATCGCCGCCTTCGAGTCGACCAGGTCCTTGATGGTCTTGTACGCGTTGACGCCGGCCGGGTCGTCGATCGTGACCTTCTTGGCCTCGGCGTCGACCATGTCGCCGCCCTCGCCGTAGAGGAAGGGCAGGAACCAGTACGGGTCGTCACCGCGGAGGTAGAGGCCGGTCTTGCCGGGCCACTTCTTGCTGACCTTGGCGGACGCGTCCTTCAGCGCCTTCAGGTTCGTGGGGACCTCCGCGCCGGCCTCCTTGAGCATCTTCTTGTTGTAGAAGAGCGCCATGGTGTCGATGACCTGCGGGACCGCGTACGTCTTGTCGTTGAACTTGGTGCTCGCGGCGGCCTGCGGCAGCCAGTCGCCCTGGTTCTCGATGGCGCGGGTGCCGTCGAGCGGGGCGAGGTAGCCGAGGCTGGCGAAGTCGGCGACCCAGGCGACCTCGGTGCGCATCACGTCGGGGGCTCCGGAGTTGCCGCCCGCCGCGTTCTTGAACTTGGCGTTGGCCTCGCCGAACGGCACGTTGACGTACTTGACCTTCACCTTGGGGTGCAGCTTGGTGAAGCCCTCGGCCAGGGACTGGTACGTCGCCTTCTCGGCCTCGTTCGAGGTGTCCCAGAAGGTGACCGTGCCGGACAGCTCGCCAGAGCTGTTGGACCCGCCCTGGTCGCCGCCACCGCCTCCGCACGCCGCCGTCGTCAGACCGAGGGCCGCGACCAGCGCGGTGGCCGTTATGCCACGCCGCATGTGAACTCCTTCAACTGATCCCGGGAAGACGAAGGCGGATCACATGTCTGGATCTCGTGCCTCCTGCAGACCGCTCCCTCGCGGTGCGCCGGGTTGCCAGGAACGTAACAGGGATGAAAACGCGCCGAAAGACCTTGCGGCAAATTTCTGCAAGGCACGCTGATCGTTACATCCGCGTGTCCCTACAGTTGCCGATGCATCGCTTGACAGACGCGGCGAGGCGGGGTTGCGCGGGTCGGGAGCGCTCTGCAAGCTTTTTCGTAAGGGCTTGCAGGACCGTTTCATTACCGCTCTCACCTCGTTGAATGTATGTAGCCCCCATCCCGGCCCACCGAGAGGGACACCGCACATGGCCCACGAGCTGACCTCGTCCGTCCAGGCGCCGGAGGATCTGCGCCGTGCAAGCTCTTCCAGCGACCGCCCGGGATGGTGGCGCGAGGCCGTCATCTACCAGGTGTACGTCCGGTCCTTCGCGGACAGCGACGGGGACGGCATCGGCGATCTGCGCGGGGCCCGCGAGCGGCTCCCCCACCTGGCGCGGCTGGGCGCGGACGCGGTGTGGCTCACCCCCTTCTACGCCTCGCCGCAGGCGGACGGCGGGTACGACGTGGCCGACTACCGCGCCGTCGACCCGGTCTTCGGGGGCCTCGCGGACGCGGACGACCTGGTGCGCACGGCCCACGACCTGGGGCTGCGGGTGATCGTCGACATCGTCCCGAACCACACGTCGGACCGGCACCCCTGGTTCCGTGAGGCGCTCGCCGGCGATCCGGCCTGCCGCGACCGCTACCTCTTCCGCCCCGGCAAGGGCCCGGACGGCTGCCTGCCGCCCAACGACTGGGAGTCGGTCTTCGGCGGCCCGGCCTGGACCCGCGTGCCCGACGGCGACTGGTACCTGCACCTGTTCGCCCCCGAGCAGCCGGACCTGAACTGGGAGAACGAGGAGGTCAAGGCCGAGTTCGAGTCCGTGCTGCGGTTCTGGCTGGACCTCGGGGTCGACGGGTTCCGCGTCGACGTCGCGCACGGCATGGTCAAGGCGCCCGGGATGCCGGACATCGGGCACGGGGAGCAGGCCCGGCTGATCGGCACCCAGCAGCTGCCGTTCTTCGACCAGGACGGCGTCCACGAGATCCACCGCGTCTGGCGGCGGCTCCTGGACACCTACGAGGGCGAGCGCATCGCCGTCGCCGAGGCGTGGGCGCCGACGGCGGAGCGGCTCGCGCTGTACGTACGCCCCGACGAGCTGCACCAGGCGTTCAACTTCCAGTTCCTGAACTGCCCCTGGGACGCGGCCGCGCTGCGGCGGGTCATCGACGACTCGCTGCGGGCCACCGCGTCGGTGGGCGCGCCGACCACCTGGGTGCTGTCCAACCACGACGTGGTCCGCCACACCACGCGGTACGGCCAGGGCGCCGCCGGGCTGCGGCGGGCGCGGGCGGCCGCGCTGCTGATGCTGGCGCTGCCCGGCTCGGCGTACGTGTACCAGGGCGAGGAGCTCGGACTGCCCGAGGTCACGGAGCTGCCCGACGAGGTCCGCCAGGACCCCGCCTTCCAGCGGGGCGAGGGCCAGGACGGGCTGCGCGACGGGTGCCGGGTGCCGATCCCGTGGACGGTGGAGGGCCCTTCGTACGGCTTCGGCCCCGGCGGCAGCTGGCTCCCGCAGCCGTCGTCGTGGCGTGAGCTGTCGGTGGAGGCCCAGACCGGTGACCCGGACTCGACGCTGGAGCTGTACCGCAGCGCGCTCGCGATGCGCCGCGACCACCCGGCACTCGGCGCGGGCGACGCGGTGGAATGGCTGCCGGCGCCCGACGGGGTCCTGGCCTTCCGCCGCCGCGCGAGGGGCGCCGGCACCGGCCCCTGGCAGGGCGACCTGATCTGCACGGTCAACCTCACGGACCGCCCGGTCGCCCTCCGCGCCCCGGGCAGCCGGGTGCTCCTGTCCAGCACGGCTCCCCCGTCACCGGCCGACGCCCCGGCGGCCGTCCCGCCACCGGACAACGCGGTGGGCACCGGTCCGGGCGGCGGACCGGACGGCGAGGGCGCACGTGACGGCTCGCGGCCCGACACGGCCGACGGCGACGGCCGGGCCGAGAGCCGGAGCGCCGTACCCGGCAACGGCGGTGAGCCTGCGGACGGGACCGCCGCCCTGGCGGGGAAAGTGCCGCCGCCCGCACGCGAGTTGGCGGTCGAGGCGGGACAGGGCGACGGCGGGCGGACCGTGCTCCTCGCCGCCGAGTCCTGCGTCTGGTGGGCAAGCTGACGTGCGGCCGGTACAGTCGCATCCCATGACCGCGCGGCTAGCCGACATCGCAGCCCAGGCGGGGGTCAGCGAAGCCACAGTCAGCCGCGTGCTCAACGGCAAGCCCGGCGTGGCGGCGGCCACCCGTCAGTCCGTGCTGGCCGCCCTCGACGTGCTCGGTTACGAACGCCCCGTACGGCTGCGCCAGCGCAGTGCCGGACTGGTCGGGCTGATAACCCCCGAGCTGGACAACCCCATCTTCCCGGCCCTGGCCCAGGTCATCGGCCAGGCCCTGACCCGCCAGGGCTACACCCCCGTCCTCGCCACCCAGACCCCCGGCGGCTCCACCGAGGACGAACTCACCGAAATGCTTGTCGAGCGGGGCGTCTCCGGCATCATCTTCGTCTCCGGACTGCACGCCGACACCACCGCCGACATGACGCGCTACGACCAGCTGCGCGGCAAGGGCGTCCCGTACGTCCTCATCAACGGCTTCTCCCCGAAGGTGCAGGCGCCGTTCGTCTCCCCCGACGACCGGGCCGCGATGCAGCTGGCCGTCACCCACCTCGCCTCCCTGGGCCACACCCGTATCGGCCTCGCGGTCGGCCCGAAGCGGTTCGTGCCCGTTCTGCGCAAGATCGAGGGTTTCCGGCTCGGCATGCAGGCGAGGCTCGGGCTGGCGCCGGACCAGTGCGAGGAACTCGTCCAGCATTCGCTGTACACCCTGGAGGGCGGGCAGGCCGCGGCCACCGCGCTGATCGACCGCGGCTGCACCGCCGTCGTCTGCGCCAGCGACATGATGGCACTGGGTGCCATCCGCGCCGCCCGCCAGAAGGGCCTGCACGTCCCCCGGGACGTCTCCGTCGTCGGATTCGACGACTCGCCCCTCATAGCCTTCACGGACCCCCCGCTGACCACCATCCGCCAGCCCGTCCAGGCGATGGGCCAGGCGGCGGTGCGGGCCCTGCTGGAGGAGATCGGCGGCACCCCCGCCCCCCACAGCGAATTCGTCTTCATGCCCGAGCTGGTCGTCCGCGGTTCCACCGCATCCGGCCCCGAGGGGCAGCGGTCCTCCCCGAGGCCCTCCTCCGAAAGGCGTAGCGATGGCGTCGAGGACCAGACTGACGGATGATCGACCGAGTAGACCTATCTGGCAGACTCTTGGCCCATGGGTGACACGACTGTGAGGACACTGGAAGGCCGCGAGGCCCCGGCACCACCGGTGGAATCACCCATCGACGAAGGTCCGGCCCGCGTGGCGGACAGCCGGACCGTGTGGCAGCGGATGCGCGCTCCGCGCCGCCCCCGCATCTGGTTCGAGATCCTGCTGATCGCGGTGAGCTACTGGACGTACTCGCTGATCCGCAACGCCGTGCCGGAGCAGAAGGCCGAGGCGCTGCGCAACGCCGACTGGATCTGGCGGGCCGAGCAGTCCCTCGGCATCGCCGTCGAGAAGACGGTCAACCACGCCGTGGACTCGGTGACGTGGCTGATCGTGGGCATGAACTACTACTACGCCACCCTGCACTTCATCGTCACCGTCGGTGTCCTGGTGTGGCTGTACCGGTGGCATCCGGGCAGGTACGCCGCCACCCGCCTGGTGTTGTTCTCCACCACCGGGATCGCCCTGCTCGGCTACTACCTGTACCCGCTGGCTCCTCCGCGCCTGATGACCTCCGAGAAGTTCATCGACACCGTCCTGGTGCACCACACCTGGGGATCGATGGCGTCGGGCGACCTGAAGAACATGTCGAACCAGTACGCCGCGATGCCGTCCATGCACATCGGGTGGTCGCTGTGGTGCGGGCTGACGATCTTCGCGCTGGCCAAAGCGCCCTGGGGCAGGATCCTCGGCCTGCTCTACCCGACCGCGACGCTCGTCGTCATCGTCGCGACCGCCAACCACTTCTGGCTGGACGCGGTCGGCGGCCTGATCTGCCTGGCGTTCGGCTACACGCTGGCATACGCCTGGTACGGCAAGGTGCCGCACCGGCTGCCGCGCCACGTGGTGCCCCGGGCCGCCGCGCCGGCCCTGCTGAAGGCACGCCGCTGACGGCAGCCGTGGCCCCGGGGCCCGGCCGGCGGGCTCACCCGCCGTAGAACAGCTCCTCCACCACCGCCCGCGCCCGGCGCGTCGTACGGCGGTAGTCCTCGACCATCTCGCCGACGTGCCCGGGCCCGTACCCCAGGTACCGCCCGACGGCGGCCAGCTCTCGGGTGTCGGACGGGAAGGTGTCGCCGGCCCGGCCGCGTACCAGCATCACGCCGTTGCGGACCCGGGTGGCGAGCACCCAGGCCTCGTCCAGGGTCCGGGCGTCCTGGTCGGAGATCAGGCCCGCCTCGCGGGCGGCGGCCAGGGCCCGGCGGGTGCGGGTGGTGCGGAGAGCGGGCACGGCGTGGCCGTGGCGCATCTGGAGGAGCTGGACGGTCCACTCGACGTCCGACAGGCCGCCGCGCCCCAGTTTGGTGTGCAGGGCCGGGTCGGCGCCGCGCGGCAGCCGTTCCGTCTCCATCCGGGCCTTCAGCCGCCGGATCTCGCGTACGGCGGCGTCGTCCAGACCCCGCTCGGGGTAGCGCAGCGGGTCGGCCAGCTCGATGAACCGGCGGCCGAGGTCGGGATCGCCGGCCATCGGCTCGGCCCTCAGCAGCGCCTGGCTCTCCCAGCCGAGCGACCAGCGGCGGTAGTAGGCCGCGTACGACTTGAGGGTGCGCACCAGCGGCCCGCTCTTGCCCTCGGGACGCAGGTCCGCGTCGATCAGCAGCGGCGGGTCGGCGGTGGGCAGCTGGAGCAGCCGCCGCATCTCGGCGACCACGGTGTTGGCGGCCCGCGCCGCCTCCTGCTCGTCGACGCCCTCGCGCGGCTCGTGCACGAACAGCACGTCCGCGTCCGACCCGTAGCCCAACTCGTGGCCGCCGAAGCGGCCCATGCCGATCACGGCGAACCGGGTCGGCAGCCGGTCGCCCCACTGCTCGCGCACGGCGGCCCGCAGCGCGCCCGCGATGGTCGCCGCGTTCAGGTCGGTGACCGCCTGGCCGACGCGGTCGACCAGGGCGCCGGGGTCGGCCTCGGCGGGGCTGTCCTCGGTGCCGTACGAACCGATGATGTCGGCGGCGGCGGTGCGGAACAGCTCCCGGCGCCGTACGCCACGGGCCACGGCGACGGCCAGCTCGGCGTCCTCCGCACGGCCGACGGCCGCGAGGATCTCCGGTTCCAGATGGTCACGGCCGCGCGGCCGGAGCCCCTCCGGCGCGCCCAGGATGGCCACCGCCTCGGGAGCCCGCAGCAGCAGGTCCGGGGCGAGGCGCCCGGCGGACAGGACCCTGGCGAGGTTCTCCGCCGCCGCGCCCTCGTCCCGCAGCAGCCGCAGGTACCAGGGCGTCTTCCCGAGCGCGTCCGAGACCTTGCGGAACCCCAGCAGCCCGGCGTCCGGGTCCGCGGAGTCGGCGAACCAGCCCAGCAGCACGGGCAGCAGCGTCCGCTGGATCGCGGCCTTCCTGGTGACGCCCGACGACAGGGCCTCCAGGTGACGCAGGGCGGCCGCCGGATCGGCGTACCCGAGCGCCTCCAGCCGCTGACCGGCGGCCTTGGCGCTCAGCCGGGTCTCCCCGGGCGTGAGCTGGGCGACGGCGTCCAGCAGCGGCCGGTAGAACAGCTTCTCGTGCAGCCGGCGCACCACCGCCGCGTGTCGCCGCCACTCCCGGTTCAGCTCGGCGACCGGGTCGGTGCGCAGCCCCAGGGACCGGCCCAGCCGCCGCAGGTCCTCCTCGGCCTCCGGCACCAGGTGCGTCCGCCGCAGCCGGAACAGCTGGATGCGGTGCTCCATCGCCCGCAGGAAGCGGTACGCCTCGTTCAGCTGGGCCGCGTCGGCGCGCCCCACGTAGCCGCCCGCCGCCAGCCCCTTGAGCGCCTCCAGGGTGGTTCCGCTGTGCAGGGTGGCGTCGCTGCGACCGTGCACCAGCTGGAGGAGCTGCACCGCGAACTCGACGTCCCTGAGCCCGCCCGGCCCCAGCTTCAGCTCACGGTCGACCTGGGTGACCGGAATGTTGTCCACCACGCGGCGGCGCATCTTCTGGACGTCGGTGACGAAGTTCTCCCGCTCGGCTGCCTGCCACACCAGCGGTGAGACGGCGTCGATGTACGCGGCGCCCAGCTGCGGGTCCCCGGCCACCGGGCGGGCCTTGAGCAGGGCCTGGAACTCCCAGGTCTTGGCCCAGCGCTGGTAGTAGGCGAGGTGGCTGGACAGGGTGCGCACGAGGGGCCCGTTCCTGCCCTCGGGGCGCAGATTGGCGTCGACCGGCCAGATCGTGCCCTCGACCGTCTGCTCGGAGCAGATGCGCATCAGGTGGGAGGCCAGACGGGTCGCGGCCTGCATCGCCTTGCCCTCGTCGGCGCCGTCGACGGGCTCGCCGACGAAGATGACGTCCACGTCGGAGACGTAGTTCAGCTCGTTGCCGCCGCATTTGCCCATCGCGATGACCGCGAGCCGGCACAGCGCGGCGTCCTCCGGAGCGGCCGCGCTCGCTATGGCGAGGGCCTTGCGGAGGGTGGCCGTGGCGAGGTCGGCGAGCTCGGCGGCGGTCTCGGCGATGTCGGTGGTGCCGCAGACGTCGCGGGCGGCTATGGCCAGCAGGCAGCGGCGGTAGGCGACGCGCAGCGACACGGGGTCGGTCGCCCCGGCCAGCCCCCGCTCGAAGTCGTCGACGCCCGGGTGCAGGTCGGCCGCCTCGTACGTGACGAGCGCCTCCCAGTCGCGCGGGTGCCGGGCCAGGTGGTCGGCCAGCGCCTCGGAGGCGCCGAGCACACCGAGGAGCCGGTCGCGCAGCGGCTTGGCGCTCAGGACGGTACCCAGCAGCTGCCGCCCGTCGTCGCCCTGCGCCTCGGCGAGCCGGACGAGCCCGCGCAGCGCCAGGTCGGGGTCGGCGGTGGCACCGAGCGCGTCCAGCAGGACCGGGTCGCCGCGCACGGTGGACAGCACGGGCAGGTCGAGGAGCCGCTCGGCGGCGGACGGATCGGTGAAGCCGTGCCGCAGCAGTCGGGTGAAGGTGCTGCTCCTGCGCCCCGGCACCGGCACGGTCATCGGCTTCCCTCCACGTGGTCGGCTCCCACCTCCCGAGCCTATCGGCCCCCACAGGCACCGCATGGTCACGCCCTCGTGGGGGTGCACTCCCGTGCCGGTGCCAGTGCCAGGCCCGGCCCCCGGCACCCCGCCACCGGCGCGGGCCCATCCGCGAAGCAAGCCCCGCCCGCACGCGCGGCGTGAGGCACCCCACACGGCCTCCTATGAACCGGATGGCGGCCATGCCCCTCTTCTCTCCCGGTTCGCCCCACTCCACCCGCGTAACGGAAGCCGCCGCCATGCCTCGCCCCGCCTTGTCCTCCTTCCGCCGTGGCCTGTTCCTGGCCGCGCCGATCGCCGTGCTGGCCGGGATCACGGGCGGGACCCTGGCGCTGACCGCCGGGCCGTCGGACGCGTCGGACGTACCGAGCCGGGGCGTGCCCGAGGCGGAGGCGGTGAAGCCGGTGCGGACCAGCGGGGAGGCGGTCGTGCAGGTCATGGCCCACCCGGACGACGACCTGTTCTTCATGAACCCGGACACCAGCCTGTCCATAGCCTCCGGCCGCAGCCTCACGTCCGTCTACCTGACCGCCGGTGAGTCCGACGGCCGCAACGCGCGCCGCCAGGACCCCGAGCCGCCCTCCGACAAGGCGGCGTACGCGGAGGCCCGGCAGAACGGCATACGCGCCGCGTACGCCGAGATGGCGACCGGCAACCGCACCAGCCCCTGGGACCGCACCTCCATAGCCACGGCCGGCGGCGGCCGGGCCGAGCTGGACACGCTGCGCGCCAAGCCGCAGATCAGCCTGGTCTGGCTCCAGCTGCGCGAGGCGGGCAGCATCTCCGGCGACCGGCCGCACAGCCTGCACGGCCTGTGGGACGGCCGCGTGGAGCACCTGGAGTCTCAGCTGGCCGCGGGCTCCCCGGTCCGCGAGGACTTCTCGTACACCAAGGCCGGGACCATCGAGACGATCACCGGCGTCCTCGACCGGTTCAGGCCGACCTTCGTCCGGCTCATGGACCCGACGCCGGGCCGCAACGACAAGACCGGCAAGCTCTCCGACCACCAGGACCACATGTACGGCGCCCGCTTCGCGCAGGCGGCCCTCGCCCGGTACGCGGAGAAGCCGGGGCGCCCCGCCTTCTCCGTACAGAACTACCTCGGTTACTCGACCGGCGGCATGCCGCACTCCCTGGACCCGCGGACCACCGAGGCGAAGCTGCGCACGCTGAAGACGTACGCGTGGTGGGACCACACCGACTACTGCGACGACCCGGCCGGCTGCGGCGACCGCAAGGTCGCGGCGCGTCCCGCCGGGCACGGCTGGGCCCAGTCGATCCGCTACTCCCGCGGCGGCTCGGCCTCCTGGGTGCAGCAGGGCGCGGGGGAGGGTGAGCTGTACGCGTTCTCGGTGCTCGACGGACGCCTGGCGGTGTGGCGCAAGAACGGCACGGCGGCGTGGACCGGCCCGGTCCTCCAGCAGGGCACCGGCCTGGACAGCGGGGTGACCTCGGTACGGCTGCCGGACGGCCGGATCGCGGTGTTCGGCACGCGTACCGAACTGGACGGGGAGTACCGCCGCGAGGTCGTGACGTCCGTGCAGGCGGCGCCGGGCGGGGCGTTCGGCGCGTGGCGTTCGCTGGGCACCCCGGAGCCGGACGACGAGACCGGGACGTCCGACATCAGCCTGCCGGCGGTCCTGGTGGACCGGGCGGGTCTGATGTCGGTGTACGTGCGCGACGCCGGCCACACGATGCGGGTGAGCACCCAGCGGGCGGACGGCGGCTGGGCGCCGTGGCGGTCGGCCGGGGGCCGGGACCTGCGGGGCGACCCGGTGGCGGCGATGGACGCGAAGGGGCGCGGCCATGTGTTCGCGGGCACCCCGAAGACGGTTCTGGCATGGACGCAGGCGGCCCCGGGCGGGCCGGTGAGCGGGCCGGTGCCGACCGGGCTGCCGGCGACCACGGTGGCGTTGAGCGCCACGCCGGACGGCGCCGACGGGGTCCGGCTCTGGTTCCGCAAGCCCGCATCCGGCGACGTCCGCACGGCCCGCTTCGCCGGGAGCGGCCACCCCTCGCAGGCGCGGGACGTACCGGGCGGTGTCGGTGGCCACGGCGCGGTGGCCGCGTCGGGCGACCGGCTCGCCGTGCGCGGGCGCACCGGCGCGGTGGCGACGGCTCGGGACGGGGGCCGGTGGGTGAGCGGGGGGCCGCTGTTCGCCGGTGCCCCGGCGGCCGGCCCGGCGGGCTTCGCGACGCTGGGCCTGGACGGCCGGCTGAACTGGTCGCCCTGGGAGCGATGAGTCGGCGCGCCGCGTCGAGTCCGGCTTTCATGGATGTATTCACCGATGGAGGAGAACGCATGAACTGGACACTCGAAGTGGTCCTGGTCCCGGTCACCGATCTGGACCGGGCGAAGGACTTCTACGGCACGAAGTGCGGATTCACGGTCGACCTGGACACGGAGGTGGCCCCGGGGATCCGCATCATCCAGCTGACCCCGCCGGGCTCCCGCTGCTCGGTCGCCCTGCAGAGCGGTATGCCCGCGGCGCCCGGCGAGAAGCTGATGGCCCCCGGCTCGCTCCATGGCCTCCAGCTGTGCGTGACCGACATCGAGGCGGCCCGTGAGCAGCTCCTCTCGCGGGGTGTGGAGGTGAGCCCCGTCCAGCACGTGGGCCCGGACGGCTGGACGGAGGGCAAGGGCGAGACCTGGAACTCGTTCATGTTCTTCAAGGACCCGGACGGCAACGGCTGGACGGTCCAGGAGGCCCCCTCCGAGCTGTCGGAGCGCTAGCGCTCAGTAGTAGCCCTTCCGCCCGTCGAGCAGCTCCCGCATCGCGTCCAGGTGCCCGGCGTGCCGCGCGGTCTCCTCGACCATGTGGATCAGCATCCACCGCAGGTTCGCCCGCGCCGACCGGTAGTCCGGGTGACGGCCCACCTCGTCGAGGTCGTGCGCCGCGATGATCTCGTTCGAGGTGGCGCACTGCCGCTCGTACTCCTCCAGGAGGTGTGCGAGCGGCACGCCCTCGACCTTCATGTCGAGGTCCTCGTCGCTCTCGTCGAACTGGGGGCCCTCGGCGGGCCCGCCGAGGAACAGCACCTCGAACCAGGAGTTCTCCACCCACCGCAGGTGGGAGATGACACCGGCGACCGTCATGTTCGGCGAGTGCGGCAGGACGGCGCGGTGCGCGTCCTCCTCCGACAGCCCTTCGCATTTCCACTGGACGATCGCGCGCTGTGCGTCGAGCCATCCCACGAGCTGGGTCCGCTCGTCCGCGACGAAGGGGGGACGTATACGGGGAAGAGTCATGCGCGCGGACGCTAGCGCAGCCGGCCGGTGCGCGCACCGGGTTTTCCGACGTACCGTCAAGAGCCCGCGGGGGCCTTCCCCGGCCGCGACGCGAGGGCCACGAGGAACAGGAACAGTCCGCAGGCGGCGACCAGGGCCCAGCCCGGCCGGGACGCCTCTGCGAGCCCCGTGGGTGCGGTGCCCGCCACCAGGCCGCCGGCGAGGGCGATGCCGAGCGCGGAGCCGAACTGGCGCGCGGTGGACGTGATCGCCCCGGCGACGGCGGCGCGGCCGGGAGGCAGCCCGCTGATCGCGGTGTTGGTGAGCGGGGCGTTGGCGAAGCCGAACCCGATGCCGATGAGCGCGTAGGCGAGCAGGAGCAGTGGCACGCCGGTGTCCTGGTCGAGGCCGACCAGGCAGAGCCCGCCGGCCGTCAGGAAACCGCCCGCCAGCAGCAGTGGCGGGCGCGGTCCTCTCCGGCCCACGAGGCGGCCGGACCAGGGGGCGCACACGGTCGCGCCGACCGCCATGGGCAGGGTCGCCGTCCCGGCTGCCAGAGGCGTCCATCCCCGGCCGTCCTGGAGGTACAGGGTGTTGAGCAGCAGGGTCACGTTGAGGGCGACGAAGACGGCCACCGCCCCCAGGACGGCACCGCTGAAGGCCCGGTGCCGGAACAGCCTCGGATCCATCAGCGGCTCGGGGCGGCGGGACTCGACCCACACGAACCCGGCCGCCGCCACGGCGGTGAAGGCGTACGCGCCCAGCGCCAGGGGTGACGTCCAGCCGATGTGCGGTCCCTCGATGAGGACGCCGACCGACACGGCGATGACCGCCGTCAGCAGCGCCTGACCGGGCAGGTCGGGCCGCTGCGCCCGCCGGGCCCGGGACTCCGGCACGAACACCGCGCTGAGGACGAGGGCGGCGACGACGACCGGCGCGTTGATCCAGAACAGCGCCCGCCAGCCGAAGCCCTCGATCAGGGCGCCGCCCACGACGGGACCGGCAGCCATGCTGAGCCCGAAGACCGCCGCCCAGACGCCGATCGCCCGCGCGCGTTCCTTCGGGTCGGGCACCGCGTTCACCACGATCGCGAGGGCCACCGGGCTGAGCATCGAGGCGCCCACCCCCTGGAGGGCGCGGGCCGCGACCAGCACACCCACCGAGGGCGCGATCGCGCAGACCAGCGAGGCGGCGCCGAAGACGACCAGCCCGGTCTGGAACACCCGTCGGCGTCCGAAGCGGTCCGCCAGCGCACCGGAGGAGATCAGCAGACCGGCCAGGACGAGGGTGTACGCGTCCACGGTCCATTCGAGGCTCCGCGTCCCGACCCCCAGGGCGCGCCCGATCTCCGGCAGGCCCACGTTGACGATGGTGGTGTCCAGGCCCACCAGGAACATGCTGAGGCAGCAGACGGCCAGCACCGTCCAGCGCCTTCGCGCGCTGAACCCGGGCTGAAGCTGAAGGGGATGCGTCGTCGCGGTCACGGCCTGCCTCTCACGTCCACAAAGCGTCTGGCCCGGCCATGCTCGGCCCGGGGGCCGGCCGGCACCCAGGAACTTTGCGAAGACTGCAAAACTGGGCGCATGGACGCGGAACTGCGGCAGACGATCGACGGCATCGGCCCCCGGCTGCGCACGCTGCGCCGGGACCGCGCACTCACCCTGGAGGCACTCGCCACGGCGACCGGGATCTCGGTGAGCACCCTCTCCCGTCTGGAATCCGGCAAACGGCGCCCGACCCTGGACCTGCTGATCCCCCTCGCGCGTGCGCACCGCGTCCCCCTCGACCAGCTGGTGGCCGCCCCGGTCACCGGCGACCCCCGGGTGCACCTGAAGCCCCTGTCCAAAGGCCCCGGCAGCGTCCTCGTGCCCCTGACGCAGTACCCGGGCCGGGTGCAGGTGTTCAAGCAGGTACTGGCCCCCCGCGAGCCCAAGCTGGTCACCCACGACGGCTACGAATGGCTCTACGTCCTCGCCGGCGAGCTCCGCCTCGTCCTCGGGGACCAGGAGTGCGTCCTCCACCCCGGCGAAGTGGCCGAGTTCGACACCAGGCAACCCCACTGGTTCGGCCCGGCCACCACGACCGCCGTGGAGATCCTCCACCTCTTCGGTCCGCGGGGGGACCAGGCGGTCACGCGTACGTCGTCGCCCGGGCCGACCGCGCACGGCCACGGCTGACGCGGTGCGGCCCGCTCAGCCGCCTTCCGCGCCGGCGCATATCTGCGGTCGTCCGTGGATACGGTCCGGCCATGTTGCAGTGGATCACCTTGATCAGCACCGTGGTGGGCGCAGCGATCGCCACAGGATCCACCATGCTGCTCGACGGGCGCCGATGGCAGCGGGAGCGTCTGGATCGTGACACGCAGATGCGACGCACCTTGTACGGGGACTACCTGGCGAGCCTCTCCGAGGCGCGCCACACGTGCGGCAACGTGGCCCGTGACCCGGACATGCGGCTTTCCGCGCGGCGTACGACCGCCCGTGAGGCGTTCGGGCCGTGCATCGGAATGCGGTACCAGATGACCATCACCGCGCCCGCCCCTGTGGTGGCCGCCTCCGAGGATGCCTTCCGCCGGCTGCGCGACCTCCGCGACCGCGTGATGGAGGGAACCTTGGCCACCGATCCGGCGTATGTGGACGGGCGCCGCAGCTACGACGACGCACTCACGACCCTGCGGCTCCGCATGCGTGAAGACCTGGGCGGCGGTGAACGTGGCACTCGCGCCTGAACAGGGCGGAGACAACCGCCGCTCTCGCGCCCTGGGACGGAACAACGAAAGTTCGTTGTTCGGGCTCACGCGGGAGCGGTCCTCCCCCATACCCTGACGGTGACGAAGCCGCAGAGAGGGGCAAGGCCGTGCCGTCTGACGCTACCCCGGACCCGTACGAGGACCCCGTCCGCTTCGGGCAGAGAGTCCAGATCCTCCGGACGCGCCGGGGGATGACGCGCGAGCAGCTCGCCGGGCTCCTCGGGCATCACCCGTCCTGGGTCAAGAAGGTCGAGACCGGGAAGATGAAAATGCCTCGGCTGCCGGAGATCCTTCGCATCGCCGAGATCCTCCGGGTGCGTCAGCTGAACGACCTCGTCGGCGATGTCGATGACCGGCAGGTGCAGTTGTTCGTGGGGCCAGGACACGAGAAGCTGCCCGCTGTCGCGGCGGCGATCAACTCTGTGCGGCTGCGCGATGATCGGCCCGCGCCTCCTGCTGCACACCTGCACGCCCGCCTGGCGCGTGCGTGGTCGGCGCGCCACTCCGCGCCCAACCACCGGCAGGTGCTGGGCGATCTGCTCCCGGATCTGATTCGCGATGCCCAAAACGCGGTTCGCCAGGCGGAATCCGCCGCCGACCGGCGGGCGGCGCAAGCGGTCTTGTCGGAGGTGTACGCGCTGGCCCAGTTCTTCCTGGCCTACCAGCCGGACGCCGCCCTGCTGTGGCGCGTCGCGGACCGCGGCATGGTGGCCGCCCAGGAGTCGGAAGACCCCCACGCGATCGGTGTCGCGGCATGGCTGGCCGCACAGGCCCACCGCGACTCGGGCCCCGGCCACTTCGACGCGGCCGACGAGGTCACGCGCGAGACACTGGCCTTCCTGGAGCCGCTCCTGCCCGAGGCAGCGGTGGAGGTGCGTGCCATTGCGGGCGCGCTCACCTTCGAGGCGGGGTACACCGCTGCTCGCCGTGCCGACACCGGGACCGCATGGGGGTGGTGGGACCGGGCGAAGCGGATGGCCGCCGGCCTGCCGGCCGGGTACTCCCACCCGGTCACGTCCTTCGGGCAGGCCATCATGGGCGCCCACGCGGTGACGGTCGCCGTGGAACTCCGTACGGGTGGGGAGTCGGTACGTCAGGCGGCCCGTGCGGAGGCGAGCGCGATCCCGTCCCGGCCGCGTCGAGCACGGCACCGGATCGAGCAGGCCCGGGCGTATCACTTGGACGGCCAGGCGCAGACGGCGTTGTCCACGCTGGAACAGGCCTACGAAGCCGCGCCCGAAACCATCCGCTACAACGGGTACGCGCGCCGGATCGTGCTGGAGGAAGCCGAGTCCCGCCTGCCCGAACGGCGGCAGCGGGCGGCGCAGTTGGCGGTGAAGATCGGCATGCTCGCGGCCTGAGCAAGGGGCCGAAACCCGGCCCCTGTTCCGGGTCACACACTCCTACCGTCGTGGCAAGGCTGATTCCACCCTGACACGACGGGGAGTGACTCGTGATGACGATCAAGGTGTACCAAGTACGCCCGGACGGCACGACATACACCATCCGACGAGAGCGCGAAGTACGGCCCACCGGCGCCCCACCGCCGGTTTTCACCTCGTACCCACCCTGTCGATGCCGCCGGTGCTGCCGTCCGGCAACCGCTCGATGAGCGCCGGGTGCGCCTCGTGCGGATCCACGCAGGAGCTGCGCGTCGTCGCCGTCGGGGACGGCAGGGACGTCCGCGCCTGCCCCGAGCACGCCGCACTCCTGGCCGCGCCTCTCGATGACGCGCTGTCCGCCCTGGCCTGGTACCAGAGCCGACGCCGGGGCCACCCCTGAGTCCCGCCCACTGCCCCCCGCCACACCCCGCCGAGGAGGTACCGATGAGCAACACCATGGCCGACGGAGGAAAGCACGGCGGCGAGCCGTCCGACAAGCCCTGGACGCTGCCGCCCACTCCGCCCTCCCCGACGGCTCCGGCCCCAGCAAGCACACCGACGGGAGCTGATGTGACCACCGCACAAGCGGGCGGGCACGCCGTGCTCGTGGAGACGCTCTACGAGCACGGTCTGCTCGACGAGACATGGCGAGCCGTGTGGCACGCCGTCCCCCGCGAACCCTTCATCCCCCGTCAGGCGTGGCGCCAGACCCCGACCGCATGTGAACCGCTGAAAACCGAGGCCGACCGCCTCGCCCTCATCCACTCCGACGAACCGGTCGTCATCCAGCTCGACGACGGCAAGCCGGGCGGTCCCGGCATCGCCACTTCGTCCAACTCGCAGCCGAGCATGGTCGCCCGTATGCTGCGGCTCCTGCTCGTCGAGGACGGCCACCGGGTACTGGAGATCGGCACCGCTACCGGATACGTCGCCGCGCTTCTCTCCCGTCGCCTCGGTGACCACCTCGTGTACAGCGTCGAGATCGACCCCGGCCTCGCTCACCACGCGGCCGCCATCCTCCGCGCCGCCGGACATGAGCCGCACCTGCGGTGCACGGACGGCGAAGCGGGCTGGCCCGACCAGGCGCCGTTCGACCGCATCATCGCCACCTGCGCCCTTCGAACGGTCCCCCACCAGGTGGTACGGCAGCTCACCCCGGGCGGCGTCCTCGTCGCCCCCGTGGTGCGCGACTTCTGGAGCGGAGCCATCGTCCAACTCACCGCCGACGGCAAGGGAGCTGCCTCGGGACGCTTCCAGAGCGCCGCCTCGTACATGCCGATGCGGTCCCACCGACCACCCGCGCCCGCTCCGGTCGACGAGGCGACCGCGAGATCGGCCACGGCCGCCGTGAACCCGCGTGACCTGCTCTGCCTCGGCTTCGCGCTGTACGCCGGCACCCGCCTGCCCGGGGTACGCATGGTCCACGCCGACCGTGACGGTGACGCCGCTCAGGTGTGGTTGCAGGACTACGACGGCTGCGCCGCCACGGCCGTCACCGGCGAGGACGCGTACGAGTACGGAGCCCGCGACCTGTGGCAGGAGATCGAACGGGTCTATCAGGAGTACTGGACCCTGGGATCGCCCGAGGCCGGGGACTTCGGGCTGACCGTGACCGCACGCGGTCAGCAGGTGTGGCTGCACGATCCGGAGCGGGTCGTCGAGCCCGCCCCGAACGGCCCGGTGAGGCCCTGACGCGCGCCCCGCAGCCCGTCGTGCTGCACTGGAAACGTAGGGACCACAGCGGAGGTGCTCATGACCGGCCGCGTCGGCAAGACCCGCAACATCTGGCTCGTGTGGCTCGTGTGGCCACTGATCACCCTCGGGATCTATCACCTGGTCTGGTACTACAAGGTGAACCGCGAGGCGCGTGACTTCGACAAGCGCATCGAAGTCCAGCCGGGAATGGCGGTGGTGGCCATCGCGCTGGGCTGGATCCTGATCGTGCCGCCGTTCATCTCGGTGTACAACACGGGTGAGCGCATCGCCCGCATGCAGCGGGCGGCCGGGATGCAGCCGACCTGCAATCCGTGGATCGGCCTCATCCTGGTGTTCATCTTCAGCTTGCACCCGCTGTACTACCAGCACGAGATGAACCAGATATGGGCCCTCCACGGCCACCGCGCGGAAGGCGAGCACGTGCCGTTGGCCGTCTGACCGGGGGACTCCACAGGGCCGGCGGTTCACGACCGCCGGCCCACACGGGCTTACAGCACCGGCAGGTTCTTGCGCAGCTCGAAGGCGGTGACCTCGGAGCGGTACTCCTCCCACTCCTGCTTCTTGTTGCGGAGGAAGTAGTAGGGGTCGGGAGCGACCTCGCGTGATCGACGTCCACCCAGCACTGACAGAAACGCAAGGGGTCGTCGTTGGTCGTCGTTGGTCACCCTGGGCCGCCCTTCGACGGCCCACAGACGGCCCCGCTCCCGGAACACGGCAGATTTACAGTCTGGGCAGCATCCCCCCATCGACCGTGCCTGACCAGCGGTAATGTCAGTCGGCCTAGCTCGGCACCATGGATCCGTCCACGCCTCGTCCACCGGCACGCGACGCGCGTCCTGCTGCTGGAAGCACTGAAGTCGCCCACAGCGAAGCTCCAGTGGCCCAAAATGCTGGAATGACCGGAACACAACGGACCATCTTGGTGTGCAGTACGGCAGCCGTGGGATTGGCGTGTCTAGCCGCCAGCGTCTATCTGGGGCTGGATCGAGCAGACAAGGTCGCCAGCATCGTGAGCGCTGTCGCTGGACTCGGCTCATTGGCTGTGGCCCTGTACCAGCTCACCCAGTCCGCGGGAAGCTCGGCAGACGGCTCCACGCCTCGGCAAGTGCAGAGAGGTGGGGACAACTCCACGAACATCCAAAGTGGTGGAAGCATCACGTTTGGAGACAGTAACAATGTGGGTGGCAGTAGTTGATCTGGCGACAGAAGCAGCGTGGCGGGGACGGATCGACAAACATCCAGGCTCAAGTAGTGCAATATGGCGTTAGCTATGGCGACGCTAAAGCTATCGCTATGGATGTCTTCAAGGAAAATTTTGCCAAACTATCCCAGAACGCTCACCGACTAGCGATCGAACGAGCAGACGAGTTCACCGTGAACTACTTGGCCGAACTCCACGAAAGGGAGCCGCAAGCAGTCGGGAATATCGAAGATCCTGGAGTTCAGTCTGACATCCTGGAAGCACAGGCTGGCTTCGCGAAAAGTGGCGACCAAGATCTTGGTGAAGTGCTCGTCGATATACTAGTCGACAGAACAGCGAGGACAGATAGAACTACGGCCACACTCGCTCTAAGCGCCGCAGTTACCACTGCACAAAAACTCACGGGCAGCCAATTTGCAGCCCTGAGTGCGCTGTTCGTGTTCAAGCAGCTCAGGCTCGTCGGAGCCACCCACCATGAACAGGTTTATCGGCGGATTGCCCAGTGTCTGACCCCTCTGCGGGACGACATGGTGCGCCTTTCTGACTCGGATGTTCAGTACTTGGCGGCACTGGGATGCATCACGATCTCCATGGGATCGAATCCCATTCATCAGATCTTGCAGACGACTTACCCCGGCCTGTTCTTCGAAGGAATCGATATCAGCACTGCCCCCCAGGAACTGAGTGGGACTGCAGAAACCGGACCCGAATCCGTCATCAGTAAACTGAAGGACACCCCAGCAGTAGCGCGGAGTCTCAGAGATCCTACAAGGTTTCAAATCGCCGCCGTAAATAGCGAGGAATTGGATCGACTCATAGAAGAGGCTGGACTTCAAGAATACGAGTCCGCATTGCAGCGAGCCCTCACTGCAAGGCCGGTGAATGGAGACACGATCATAGCGGAACTACGAACTTACAGTCCGCCGCTGGGTGAGATAATAGACGCATACAATGCCAAGTCGCTGTCGAATTGCACTAACACTGCTATCGGTACCGCCATTGCTCACGCCAATGTCCGCAAAGCGACCGAAGGCGACTTTTCAGCTGCTCTGGAGGTCTGGCTTTCCTAGAAGCATCAGTGCCGTCACTCCGCGTCCCAGGCGGAGCAGATCGACCTGGCTTCGGGCGACCTTGCACGTGGCCGCTACGCTGGTACACACCACGGCAGAACGGAGAGTGTTCCGCGCATGGGCCCGAAGACGACGAAGGTCTACGAAACGCTCCGCGAACGGCTCGCCTCAGGCGAGTACGCCCCCGGTACCAAGTTCCCGTCGGAACGCACCCTGAGCGAGGAACTCGGCATCGGCCGAACGGCGTTGCGCCAGGTACTTGCCCGTCTCGTATCCGAGGGCGCGTTGGAGGTGCGCGGACGGAGCGCTTACCGCGTACCGGGAGCGGTGAGCGTGTAGACCCCGGAGGGACTGGAACCGTGGGCGCATCCACGGTGAGCGCGACCTCTACGACAACCGGTGGGTGAAGCTACAGATCTGGGATGTAGAGCCGCCCGGAGTTGAGCGGTTCGAGCACCACGTGGTGAAGCTGCACCACGTCGCCATTACGGCCGTCGTGGACGACCAGGACCGCGTGCTCATGATGTGGCGGTACCGCTTCGTTCCGCACCAATTCGGCTGGGAGCTTCCCGGCGGCATCGTGGACGAAGGGGAGGACGCCGCCGAGACGGCGCTCCGGGAAGTCGTCGAGGAGACCGGTTGGCGACCGAAGTCACTGGAACACGTGGTCACCTATCAGCCTATGATCGGCATGGTTGACTCGCCACACGAAATCTTCGTGGGCTACGGGGCTGAACAGGTAGGTACGCCGACCGACCTCGAAGAAGCCGGCCACATCGAGTGGGTTCCCCTGGCCGACATTCCAGGGCTCATGGCGCGCGGCGACCTGATGGGCTCCAGGACTTCGACATCGAGCGCGTTGCCGTTCGTGGGCTTGCCGCGGCAGTCCGGGTGTCGGGAGGTGATGTCGACGGTTTTGCGAGCGACGCCGTTGGGGTTCCGGAACAGCTCGGTACGCACTTCTTCAGGGTGGATCGGCATGGTCTGAAGCAGTGCAGACAGCTCGATCACGCGTGGGTCGTTGTACTCCAGCCGCTTCCAGCCGATGGCCATCGCCAGGTCGCAGGCGAGGATGATCTCGTCACGCGTCCAGTCGGGATCTCGGGACGAACGGATCACGAAGCCGACTCGGGCGAGCCACCTGGCGGCGTGGGATCTTCCACCGCTCAACTCATCCGGCCTCAGCGCTCGACCCTGATCGAACTCGTGGGCGACCCCGGCAATGGCCTTCGAGTCGTACGTCTTGCCCTCGTGTATCAGGAGGTATCCCGTGGCCGGCTTGTACCCATACTCGTCCAGGAACCGGTCACGGCCCCAATCGTCGTACTCGGCCATGGCCTTGAGAACGGCTTCTCGACTGATCGCACCTTTGCGCATGACGGAAGGGTAGGCGCCAGCACTGACAGCCCGTTAGATGCTCGCTCTCCTCAGCCACCGCCCTCCCCAGCTCCCATCCCGTCTGCCGTCGCCCCACACACCGTGGAGCGGGCATCAATCGATGAGCCGCACCGACGGCCCAGGGACGGCCCAGGTACAGGGAGACGCCGTGGGGCCGACGGTCGAACGTCGTCGGCCAGAC